>NZ_JBARCR010000671.1:0-3105 GCF_049794275.1 Trebonia sp. | reverse complement strand
GCGCGTCAGGACGCCCGGACCTCCTGCCAGGGCGCGCCGCGCTGGGCGCGGCGTGCCCGGCGTACCAGCGCGCGCCGGGCGCGGACCCGCTCCTCCGGCGTGGTGCCGCCCCAGACACCGTGCACCTCGCCGTTCTGCATCGCGAAGTCGAGGCACTGCTGCCGGACCCCGCAGCCGGCGCAGATCCGCTGTGCCTTCATGACCTGGGTGGCGGCGACTGCGACGCCCGTGGCGATCGGGAAGAACAACTCGGGGTCGGCGGAACGGCACGCGCCGGCCGCGCGCCAGTCGGTCGCATGGGTGGTCATCTGGGTCCTTCCGCGAAGCCGGTTTCGCCATCCGCTTCCCTTAGGTCACGCGGCTAACCCACCAATTACCGCTGAAACCGCGCGCGTTAGCGGCCGCGGCGCCGGGTAACGGACCTAACGGACGTCTAAAACACAGGAAGGGACGACGGCATGGATCTCGGCTTCCTCCGCCCGCTGTACGAGTACCCGCCGGACTGGCCGGCCAGCGGCTACGTTTCTGTCTACCTGGACACCACACCGAAGGAGAACGCCCCCAACGAGGTAGCGCTCCGGCTGCGGGCGGCACGCGAGGCGCTGGCCGCCGCCGGCGCCGACCAGGCGACGCTCGACGCCGTCCTGACGGCCAACCTGGACCACGTGGCCGCGCGGAGCCACGCCTTGTTCGCCGCAGGCGGCACGGTCCGGCTGCACGGCATCATGCCGGAGTCGCCGTCGCTGGGGGAGAGCAGCAGTTACACGCCGCTGCCGCACGTGGTGCCCTGGCTCGCGCAGCGGCCCCCGCGGCTGCCGCACGTCCGCGTGGCGGCCAACCGCGAGGGCGGCCAGGTGCTGGCCGTGCCGGGTGCGTGGCCTGAGACCCAGGGCGACCTGGAGACGGCGATGGTAGGACTGACGGAGATTGTCGGCGAGAGCTGGCCGGTGCACAAGCCAGCAGGAGGCGGATGGTCGCAGCCGCGATTCCAGCGCTCGGCGGAAGAGACCTGGACCGAGACCGCCAAGCGAATCGCCGAAGCCGTCACAAGGGCGGCGGACCGGGTCAAGGCCGTCTTCGTGGTTCTCGGCGGCGATGTGCGGGAGCGGACGATACTGGCCGACGAGCTGCCCAAGGCCCTGCGCGACAACGTGGTAATCGTCGAGCGCGAGGTCGAGTTGACCGCCCCCGCCTTCGACGAGGCGGCCTGGGCCGAGGAGTCATGGCGCGCGGCGCTCGACGCCCGTGCCCGGCTCGACGAGTTCCGCGCCCAGATGGACAGGCCGCCGGGCGACCGTCGCGCGGTGCAAGGTCTGGACGCCACGCTGACCGCGCTGCGCGACGGCTTGGTGTCCGACGTCCTCATCGCGGCCAGCCCGGACTCGACGGCGACAGCGATGGCGACGGAGACGGCGTGGATCGGCCCAGGCCTGGCAGACGCCGCGACCGGGCGGGAGCAGCTGACCGAGCGGGGCGTCACCGACCCGGTCACGGACCTGGCCGCCGAGGCGCTGGCGCGCGCGGCCGCGGGAACCGCCGCCGAGTTGCACTTCCTGCGAGAAGAACCAGGCTTCACCGCGGCCGCGCTGCTCCGCGCGCCCGTCGCGGCCGTCGAGCCCACGACCTAGGCGTAGCCCGCCACGGTCGTGTGACACAGGTCACAGTCGATCACGTTTAGACGTCCTCCTACGGGCACACTCGCTTCGTCCGGCATTCCCTGACCAGACCCCGCGGAGAGCGCCATGACGAAGGCAACGACCTGCCCCCCCGGTTCGCGTGCGGACCTGACCCGGTTGTCCGACGACGAACTGCTCGGCTGCTTCCGTGCGGAGCCGCGCGACAGTGACCTTCGCGCCACTATCTGCGAGATCCTGGTACAGCGGCACGAGAAGCTGGTCCGGGCCTGCGTCCGGCAGTACCGCGGCAGCCCTGAGCCCACCGAGGACCTGATGCAGGTCGGCTACGTCGGCTTGATGAAGGCCATCAACAACTACGACCCGGAACTCGGTCACAGCCTGTCCGCGTACGCGGCGCCGTGCGTCAGTGGCGAGATCAAGCGTCACTTCCGCGACAAGCGGTGGCAGATCCACGTCCGGCGGTCCGCGCAGGAGCTGCTGCTCGAGCTGCGCAAGGCGACTGAGGAGCTGACCCACAACCTCGGCCGCACGCCCACCGAGGCGGAACTCGCGGAACGCATCGGTGTCAGCGCCGAGGACCTGCTCGAAGCCAGGCAGGCGGACATGGCGTTCAGCACCTACTCGCTGGACGCCCCGCTGTCCGACAGGGACGACCCGGCGCAGCTCGGCGACGTGCTTGGCGAGGAAGACCTCGAGATGGAGCACACGATCGACATGGAGGCCGTCGCCACGCACTGGGACGAGCTCCCCGAGCGCGAGCAGCGTATCCTCGTCATGCGTTTCTACGGCAACCTCACCCAGGCTGAGATCGGGATGCGGCTGGGTATCTCCCAGATGCACGTGTCACGGCTCCTCGCGCGGGCACTCGGCCATCTGCGGAGCCGCCTGCTCGACCCCGCGGACAGCCGGGTCACCGCCGATGTCAGCGACGTCCCGGCCGGCGTGGCCTGACAAGGGTCGCGGCATCCAGGGACTACATCGGCGGCCCGAGAACCGCCAGGAAGGGAGCGTCCATGAAAACGGGAATCGCCCTGGGGTTCATCTGCATCGGAGCCATCCTGGCGTTTGCGGTGACGGGTAACACCTCGGTCTTCAACATCCACACGGCTGGCTGGGTCATCATGCTCGTCGGTCTGGTCGGGCTCTTCCTCCCCAGGCGCAACCGCGCCTGGCTTGGCCGGCGAGTGGTGGTGCGGCGCACCCGCAGCTACCCGAGCGGTCCCGACGGGCCCGTCGAGGAGATCTCGGTACCGCCGTACGTGGCCAGTAACCCGGGGACAGCGCGGATCGAGGCTGGCCTGCCGGCCCGACCGACCCTGCAGACCGAGCGCCAGCAAGGGCTGGACGACCCGATCGAGGACGCGGAGAACCAGGCCCCCCCGCGGACCGCGCCCCAGACCGAGGTCATCGAGGACCTGTACGAGAACCCGGAATGACCGCGGTGAAGGTGGGGGGCGCCGGTTAGCCG
>NZ_JBARCR010000670.1:0-4350 GCF_049794275.1 Trebonia sp. | reverse complement strand
AGCTCGGCAAAGGTCCGGCGCATGATGGCAGGCACCATGAACAGGTGCGTGACGCCATAGCCGTGCAGCATCTCCGCGACCGCGGTCGCGCCCTCTTGCTGGATTCCGTGCGCGGTGCTCACCAGGCGGCTCCTTCATGGCGTAGCTCCGTCGATGCACGCGGCCAGAGCCGGGCCGACGTATGACTATCATACAATGAGTGCGACGGCGCGCTGCCGGTGGAATCTGAGCTCCGGAGTGCGGACCTAGCCGGCCGCTTCCTGGGTGAGGGCGCTGAAAGGCGGCCATGCCCGCGGCCTCAACGTGCCGACCGCACGCTTTCGCGGCCGCGTCGGCATCGTTGGCCGCAATCGCGGCGACGATCTCAGCCAGCTCGGCCATGCTCTCGGCGGCGCGGTCCGGCCTGGTCAGCGACAGCGACCGGAGCAGGTTGATGCGGGCGTGCAGCGTGCCGGCTATGGACCAGCTATCTCGGCATCTCGGCGGACGATATCCGGCAGCTGCTCGCGGCCACCCCCCGCCGTTTCCTCGGCCTGCCGGAGTCCGTTTCCGTCAGCTGACAGAGCCTTGTCACTCCACTGGCACCGACTTAGACTGAATGTTCAGTCAAACTAAGGGGTGCCCGGTGCTTAACCAGGCCGACAGCAAGCTCGCCGTCGTCGAACGACTCATCGCGCAGCAGGAGGCCATCTTCGTCCAACGCCAGCCCAAGTCCGCCGAGCTGGCAGCCCGCGCCCGCGGCGTGCTCGCCGGAGGCGTCACGTCCAACTGGCAGATCACCCAGCCGCAGCCGGTCTGGCTCAGTCACGGCGCGGGCTCCAAGGTGTACGACGTGGACGGCAACGAGTACGTCGACCTGCACGGCGGCTACGGCGCCGCGCTGGCCGGCCACGCTCACCCGGCCATCGTCAACGCGGTCCGCGACCAGGTCGCGCACGGCACGCACTTCGCGCAGCCGACGCGGAACGCGATCGCCGTCGCCACCGAGCTGGCCCGCAGGTTCGCCCTCCCGCAGTGGCGGTTCGCCAACTCCGGCACCGAGGCCACCATGGACGCGGTGCACCTGATGCGCTCGTTCACCGGCCGCGACCTGATCATCAAGGTGGAGGGCGGCTACCACGGCCACCACGACTCGGTGCAGGTCTCCGTGATGCCCGACCCGGAGGACGCCGGCCCGGCTGACAAGCCCGCGCAGGTCCCGAGCAGCAGCGGCATCCCCGCCGCGATCACCGGCCTCACGCTGGTCGCGACCTTCAACGATCTCGGCAGCGTCGCCAGGCTCCTCGACGAGCACAAGGACCAGGTGGCCGGCATGATCGTCGAGCCGGTCATGATGAACGCGGGGATCATCCCGCCCGAGCCCGGCTTCCTGCGGGGCCTGAAGGACCTGCTGCATGACAACGGGGCGCTGCTCACCTTCGACGAGGTCAAGACCGGCCTCACCGTCGGGCCCGGCGGCGTCACCGCGAAGGAAGGCGTGATCCCGGACATCGTCTGCCTGGCCAAGTCGGTCGGCGGGGGAGTGTCGGTCGCCGCCATCGGCGGCACGCGGGAGCTGATGAAGTACGTCGCCGACGGCGGCTACGAGATGGTCGGCACCTTCAACGGCAACCCCCTGGCGATGGCCGCGGCGCGCGCCATGCTCACCGAGGTCGCCACCGACGAGGCCTACCAGCGGATCGAGCGGCTGCGCGCCCGCGCGGAGGCCGGCATCACCAAGGCGATCGCCGACAACGGCCTGACCGCGCACGTGGTGACCGCCGGCGCCAAGGGGTGCGTCGTGTTCGCCGACGCGCCGGTCCGCGACTACCGGGGGTTCCTGACCACCGACGACACGTTCAGCAACGCTCACTGGCTGTACCAGCACAACGGCGGGGTGTTCCTGCCGCCCTGGGGCAAGATCGAGCAGTGGCTGATCTCGGTGCAGCACGACGAGGCCGACATCGACCGGCTCGTCCGCAACTTCGCGGCCTTCGCGGCCGCAATCCATTCTTAACCGGCAATTGCCGGCAAACCCTTGCGAGCCAGCGCTGCGGAGAGTCTAATTGACCGAACATTCAGTCAATGTGAGAAGTGACACAGCTCGCCAGAAGAACGACACGCCCGGGAGGTGACCAGTGGCACACCCGAGAGAAGGCTGGCAAGGGCACGGAATGCCGCGCCGGAGGTTCCTGAAGACAGGCGCCGGCGCCGCACTCGCCGCCCTGGCCCTCGGGGCCGGCGCCGACGGCCTGCTCACCGGGTGCTCGTCTGACCTGGCGGACACGGGCACCGTGCCGCTGCCCCGGCAGGACCACCCGGTGACCTGGCCTGTCTACCCCGGCAACGCCGCGATCAAGTCGGGCCTCGCCCCGGAGCAGGACGCCACGCTGCAGGTGTACACGTGGGAGGCCTACATCAACCAGGCCGTCGTGAACTCCTTCGCCAAGAAGTACAAGACCAAGGTGCAGGTCACCACGTTCAACACGATGAACGAGGCCGTGTCCAAGCTGCGCAGCGGGCTCTCCTACGACCTCCTCATCGGCGCCACGGTGGACGTGCTCGGCCAGCTCATCGAGGGCCAGCTCGTCCAGCCGCTGAACCACTCCTACCTCCCGAACATCAGCCAGGCCTGGCCCGACTACACCAACCCCTTCTACGACCAGCACTGGCAGTACACGGTGCCGTACACCATCTACACCACGGGCATCACGTGGCGTAAGGACCTGGTGGACGAGAACCCGTACGCGATGGCCAACCCCTGGGCGATGCCCTGGCAGCCCAAGTACAAGGGCCGGGTGGCGATCCTCGACGACTACCGCGAGGGCATCTGCCTGGGGCTGATGAAGAACGGCCTGTTCGACCTCAACACCACCGACTACCGGCAGATCGCGACGTCGCGGCAGGCCCTGCAGGACCTGAACGGCCTGGTCAACCTGCGCATCGACAACAACGACTATTCCGAGGTGCCGGCCGGGCAGACCTGGATCACCAACGCCTGGTCAGGGGACATGGCGGCGGCGGCCTCGTACATGCCCAAGGGCGTGAACGTCGACGTCGTCGGCTACTGGTTCCCCCCGGACGGCCGCGGTCCTGTCGCCAACGACACGAACGCGGTGCTGCGGTCCGCGACCAATCCGGTGCTCGCGCACACGTTCCTCAACTACATGCTCGACCTGCCGAACGTGCTTGAGAACATCAGCTGGAACGGCTACATGCAGCCGCTCACCGGGGTGACGCCGCAGGTGCTCGTCAAGGAGCAGATCCTGCCGCCGTCCCTGATATCCACCGCCGTGCAACCCTCGACCTTCCGCCGCGGCCTGTTCGAGCTGCAGCTCCCGGTCGACGCGGACGCGCTGTGGCAGCAGGCCTGGCTCGTGGTGAGCAACGGGATCTGAGGGAGGCGCAGGCCATGCGGAACAAGAAGAACGGCTTCTACATCGCCCTCGCCGTGCCGGGCATCATCTGGCTCGCCGTGCTTTTCGTGGTGCCGGTCTACGCGGTGCTGTCGATCGGGATGGGCAAGCTCAACCAGATGTACGAGGCTCCTGTCGCGGTCTGGAACCCGTTCAGCTGGAGTTCCTCCAACGTCATCGACGTGTGGCGCGACCTGTTCGGCAGCGCCTCGTTCGCCGGCCCGGTCGCGGCGCGCACGCTGATCTACGTGGCGATCGCGGCAGCGCTGAGCCTGGCGATCGGCTACCCGGCGGCCTACTTCGTCGCCAGGTTCGCCGGCCGCCGCAAGGCCCTGTTCCTGGTGCTGCTCATCGCGCCGTTCTGGATCAGCTACATGATGCGGATGCTGGCCTGGATCGACCTGCTGTCCACCGGCGGCTACGTGAACAAGGTCCTCGGCTGGTTCGGCATCTCCCCGGTCAACTGGCTGGGCGGCAGCTCGGTGGCGGTGGTGCTCGGCCTGGTCTACGGCTATATCCCGTACCTCATCCTGGTGCTCTTCGCTGGCCTGGACCGGATCGACCCCGCGCTCATCGAGGCCGGCCGTGACCTGGGCCTCGGCAGGTTCCGCACGTTCGTGCACGTGACGCTGCCGCTGAGCAGGCAGGCGATCCTCGCCGCGCTGCTGATCACCGTGCTGCCGATGCTCGGCGACTACTACACCAACCAGATGCTGTCCGGCGCCGCGTCGACCTCGATGATCGGCAACCTCATCCAGGGCCAGCTCGGCACGCCGGGCCTGGAGGGCCAGGGCGCGGTGCTCTCGATGATCCTGCTGCTCGTGCTGCTGGTGCCGATGATCTACTACGTGATCGCGACGAACCGGGAGGCGGCCAGATGACCGCGACGAACGCCCCCGTTCCCGAAGCCCCTGACGCCCCCGGCGCCGGCGGCACCGCGGCCCCCGCCCCGGCC
>NZ_JBARCR010000669.1:0-3851 GCF_049794275.1 Trebonia sp. | reverse complement strand
GCGCTGCCGTTCGCGGCGCCGCACCCGAAGGGCCACCCGCCGACCGCGGACGGCCGGCGGAACTGCGGCGCGCTCGAGACGATCCTGTGGCGGCAGTGGGATGCCTCGGCGCCCCCGTCGGCTGAGGTGATCGCCGCTGTCGACCGGCTCGCGGAGTTCCCGCGGGCACTTCAGGAGAAGCTCGCTGCCGGGCTCGACGGCATCTACGTGGGCGATGGCGGGGTGCCTCAGCTCGACGACATGGGCGCGCTGCACGGCGTACCGCTGCCGTCCGGCCGGGCGACCTGGGACGCCTGCGCCGGCGCGTACGGCGAGCGCAAGATCGTGGTGGGCTCCCGGCCATCGCCGACCCCTGACGTGATGTGCCACGAGGTCGGGCACGCGCTTGACGATCTCGACAGCCCGCCAGGCAAGTGGCAATCCGACTCCGCCGAGTTCAGGATGATTTATGATCAATGCCAGCCCTTTATCGCGAGCGACTTCCACCGCCAGCGAGGCGGCCTTGGCCGTAAGGAGTTCTTCGCCGACGCTTTTGCCGCGATAGCGTCGGCGCAGCGGCCAGCACTGGTCGACATGCTGGGCGGTAACACGCGCATCGCGTTGCGGGTAATGCTGTACTTCAACCGGCGTTATGGCATCTAGGTGATCAGGCGATGTTTGTCATTCGACTGCCGAACGGGAACCTGCAGGTTCCGGCGACGGCCATCCGTCAGGACGGCCCGGTCATCGGCGATGTGTACGTCGAGATCGGGCCGCAGGACGCGGACTACGACCGGCTCGCCGAGCAGGCGCTGACCCCCGACGAGGTCGAGCAGCGGCGGCAGGAGTGGCGCGAGGGCGACGCCGCGCTGCACAGGGAGTTCCTGGAGTTCGCCAGGCTAGTGGGCGATCAGTACTGGCCGGGCCAGGATCCCGAGGCCGACTGACGCTCGACAGGGGCGCGGCTTAACCGGGCCCAAGGGGCGAAGCGCGGACCTCAGTCACCCGAGGTCCGCGCTCAAAGTCAAGCCGCAGGGTGCCCTTCAGGTGAAGCCGCACTGTCGCCACGCAACAGGGCGCGCACCTCGGATTCACGGAACCGTCGGTGCCCGCCAGGCGTGCGGATGCTGGTGATCCGTCCTGACGCCGCCCACCTGGTGACAGTCTTCGGATCCACCCGGAACAGGGCGGCCACTTCCCCAGGGGTGAGCAGCCGCTCATTGTTGCCGTCCACGTCCCATCTCCTCGCTTCGGTCGGAGTATGCCCCTAGTTTGGCGACAAACGGATACTTTCTGCCCCAATTTCGGGAAATTGCCTCAGCGATTCGCTCGTCGCTCAGGGTGACTCACCAGTAAGTTCCGCATGACGTGGCACTACGCTGGTGCGTGAGGAGGCTGACGCGTGGCTGAACTGGTTCCGCTCGAAGAGATACGCGCGGCAGCGCACAGGATCGCGGGCGTCGTCGTCCGCACCCCGCTGGTCCCGTTCCCCGGTGCCGTGGCGCCGAGCGATGCCACGCCGCCATCCCCCGGTCGTCCGGACCTGCTGGTCAAGCCCGAGTCGCTGCAGCCCACCGGCGCTTTCAAGCTGCGCGGCGCCTACAACGCGATCCGCGTGCTGACCGAGGACCCGGTGACGAGGCCCGGCGGCGTGGTGGCGCACTCGAGCGGCAACCACGGGTTCGCGGTCGCTTACGCCGCGGCGATGCTCGGCGTCAAGGCGGCCATTGTGGTGCCGCACAACGCTCCGAGGGTCAAGACCGACGCGATCGCGGGCGCAGGCGCGGAACTCGTCTGGGTCGAGCCCAACCTCGCCGCGCGAGTCGCGGCGACCGGGCAGATCGCGAAGACCCGCGGCTACGCCGAGATCCCGCCCTTCGACCACCGGCTGGTGATCGCGGGGCAGGGGACGATCGGTCTCGAGATCGCGGAAGACCTCGCGGCCCGGCCCCCGCGGGCCGTGCTCGTCCCGGTCGGCGGTGGCGGCCTCGTCTCCGGCATCGCGGTGGCTATCACGGCGCTCCTGCCGGAGACGAAGGTCATCGGCGTGGAGCCGGAACTCGCCGCCGACGCCCGTGACTCGCTGCACAGCGGCACCCGCGTCGCATGGCAGGCCGCCGACACCGCGCGGACCATGGCCGACGCGCTGCGCGTGGAGCAGGTCGGCGAACTGACCTTTCCGCACATCCGCGAGCTGGTCAGTGACATTGTCACGGTGACGGAAGACGAGATGCTCGCCGCGGTCAGGCAGCTGGCCCTGCGGGCCCGGCTGGTCGCCGAGCCGGGCGGCGCGGTTGCCGTGGCCGCGAGCTTGTCCAGGTCCGCCGCAGAGCTGGGGCTCGCTGCCGCCGACGGCGCCCCCCTGGTGGCCGTGCTGTCCGGCGGCAACATCGACCCGGGATTGCTGACCGGGGTCCTGGGCGCGGAAGCGACGTCCTACAATCGGTAGTGCTATGCGAACTGGACTTGCCTATACGTCCGCACGGATCCTGCTGCTGGTCATCTCCGTGGTGCTGCTCTACCTGGCCGGCGCGCGCGGGATCCTGCTGCTCGCGCTCGCGTTCGTGATCAGCGCGCTCGCGAGCTACGTGCTGCTGTCCAGGCAGCGCGAGGTGCTGGCCGGAGCGCTGAACCGCAGGCTGGGCCGCGTGACCGCGAAGGCGACAGAGTTCCGCGAGCGCCTCGAAGAGGGCACCGCCGCAGAAGACGCAGAAGCCCCCGCTGGGGAACCGGCGGTGGCCGAGACCTCCGGCGAGGCAGCGCCGCGCGGCTAGCTCAGCCAGCCGCCGCGGGACAGGTGCGCCAGCACGGCCGCCACCGCGTCGCGCCGGGACACGAGCGAGGTGTCCAGCACCAGGTCGGCGTCCGTCGGTTCCTCATACGGGTCGGAGATCCCGGTGAAAGACCCGATCACCCCGGCGCGGGCCTTCGCGTACAGACCCTTCCTGTCACGCGCCTCGCACACGGCGAGCGGCGTCGAGACGTGCACGAGCACGAAGTCGCCGACCTCGCTGACCTGGGACCGGACCGCCGACCTGGCCGCCGCGTACGGCGCGATCGGCGCGCAGATCGCGATCCCGCCATGCCGGGCCACCTCGGTCGCCACGTACCCGATCCGCGCGATGTTCAGGTCGCGGTCCTCACGGGAGAAGGTCAGCCCCGCCGACAGCAGCCGCCGGACGAGGTCGCCGTCGAGCAGCGACACGGTCCGGTCACCCCGCTCGAGCAGCGCGTCACGCAGGTCGCGGGCGAGGGTGGACTTGCCTGACCCGGACAGCCCGGTGAAGAACACGACGATGCCGCGCGCGGACCGTGGCGGCCGCGCCCTGCGCAGCTCCGCGGTTACGCCCTCCGGCATCAGCCACGACGGCACCGGGCCGTCGGTGTCGAGCAGCTCGGCGAGCTCGGCGCCGGAGAGCTCGCCTCGCTCGGTACCCGGCGCGATCAGGCCAAGCGGCCGCCAGACCTCGGCCGCGGGGTCGTAGGCCCACTCGGGCTCGGTAAGCACCTCCACCCCGAGCTTGGCGGCCGCGTCCGTGCGCCCCCCCGTGTCGGTAAGCAAATGTGTCGCACCATGCGCGGCGGCGATCACCACCAGCGCGGCGAGTTCCTCGTCGGGGTTCGCCCGCGGAGGCAGCGGTACGGGGACGACAAGAGTGCTGTCAGGCAGCTGCCGTGCCGCCGCGAGCACCGCGCGCACGAGGGCTTCCGGCCTGGTCACCACGGCAGCCGGGCCGGACACCAGCGGGAGCAGCAGGATCCGTGCCTTCAGCTGGCCGGCCAGGTGCCTGAGCTGGCCGATGTGCCGCTGCCCGAGCGGCCGCCTGGTGGCGAGCGCGAGCACCGGCCAGCCGGCGAACCCGGCCCGCACG
>NZ_JBARCR010000668.1:0-5506 GCF_049794275.1 Trebonia sp. | reverse complement strand
CATCGGCGCCGGTAGGGCAGACTGGGCGCGCCCATGGGGTATGGGGTAATTGGCAGCCCGACAGGTTCTGGCCCTGTTAGTCTAGGTTCGAGTCCTGGTACCCCAGCTTTTTTCGTGGCACGGATGGCCTAATGTGGCCTCCGTGCCACGTTTGCTTTCCGCCTCATCTCGTACGTTTCTGGCGATCCCGGGAGGCTCAGTGTGCTGATTCAGGCCTGCCTCAACGGCTCCACCACGCGTGCCGAGCACCCGGCGGTCCCGCTGACCCCGGCCGAGCTCGCCGCCGAGGCCCGCGCGTCGGCCGCCGCCGGAGCGGAGTCGGTTCACCTGCATCCGCGTGACCCGTCCGGGGCGCAGACCCTGATCCCTGACCACGTGCTCGCCGCGGTGGCCGCCGTGCGGGCGGCGAGCGGGCTGCCGGCCGGCGTGACCACCGGCATCTGGACGGTCGACGGGGATACCGCACGCCGGATGTCCCTTGTCGAGCGGTGGACCGGGCAGCACAGGCCGGACTTCGCCTCCATCAACGTGAACGAGCCGGGCACCGACGCGCTCGCCGACTTGCTGACCAGCCTGGGCATCGAGATCGAGGCGGGCGTCTGGACCGTGGAGGACGCGCGGCTGCTCGGCGCGAGTTCGTTCGGCGGCCGGGTGATCCGGGTGCTGCTCGAACCGGTCGACCGGTCACCGGACGGGGCCGTCGCGACAGCCGCGGAGGCGTCGGCGGAACTGACGAGGCTAGGGATCGGGGCGCCACAGCTGCACCACGGTTACGGCGTGGCCACCTGGGATGTGATGCGGGCCGCGGTCGCGAAGGGGCAGGACATCCGGGTCGGCCTCGAGGACACGACGGTCCTGCCGGACGGCTCTGTCGCCACAGGGAACGGCGAGCTGGTGGCCGCCGCCGGGCAGCTGGCGCGCGGGGCGTGAGGCGTGCCGGGCGCCTCGTGTTGGCTGCACTCCCTCGGAGGCGGTAAGGTATTTCCGCTCGGCCCCGTCGTCTAGAGGCCTAGGACGTCGCCCTCTCAAGGCGGTAACGCCGGTTCGAATCCGGTCGGGGCTACCAGCATTTCCACCTCAGTGGGCAGTCTGCCCGTGCAGCACGCCGAGCGCCACGCACGCGGCCTTCTCGCTGCCACCGCCGTGTATGATCGACCGCGTGTCGCGGTGGTATAGGCGCTTTACGCAGGCTCCGGGTGGGGCCGCGCGTACTGGCGTGCGCTTATCACCGCCCGGAGCCAGCTGAAGGACGGGGCAGCGACGTCCCGTCGTGAATGACAGGGCGTAGCTGGCTCCCGGCAGACACGGGCGGCGGCGTCGCCCGGGAGGAGAAGACCCCGATGTCACGCGTCAGGGATACCCGGATCGTCGGCTACGAGCCGCTGCTGGCGCCGGCCGCGCTGCTCGATGAGCTTCCGCTCACCGCGGCCGAGGCGGAGACGGTGGAGCGCACGAGGGCGGAGGTCCGCGCCGTGCTCGACGGCGCCGACGGCCGGCTGCTGATCGTCACCGGCCCGTGTTCTGTGCACGACCCGAAGGCGGCGCTGGACTACGCCGCCCGCCTTATCGAGCTCCGTGACCGGTACGCCGATGACCTGCTGATCGTGATGCGCGTGTACTTCGAGAAGCCGCGCACGGTCACCGGCTGGAAGGGCCTGATCAACGACCCGGGCATGGACGAGAGCTTCGACGTGCACCGCGGGCTGCGCGCCGCCCGCCGGCTGCTGCTTGACATCCTGGGCGCCGGCATGCCGGTCGGCTGCGAGTGGCTGGACCCGATCACCCCGCAGTACATCGCCGACGCCGTGACCTGGGGCGCGATCGGGGCGCGGACGACGGAGAGCCAGGTCCACCGGCAGCTCGCGTCGGGCCTGTCGATGCCGGTGGGCTTCAAGAATGGCACCGACGGCGACGTCCAGGTCGCGGTGGACGCGTGCCGCGCCGCGGCGGCCGGGCACACGTTCTTCGGCGTCACCGAGTACGGCGCCGCGGCGGTGGTAACCACTAGCGGCAACTCCGACACGCACGTGATCTTGCGCGGCGGCCGCGGCGGCCCGAACTACTCGGCTTCCCATGTGGACAAGGCGCTGGACCTGGTCGCCGCGGCCGGGCTGCCACGTCGGCTGATGGTGGACGCGAGCCACGGCAACAGCGGCAAGGACTACCGCCGCCAGCCCGCCGTCGCCGAGTCGCTGGCGGAGCAGATCACCGCGGGTGAGCGCGGCGTTTCCGGCGTCATGCTGGAAAGCTTCCTGGTGGCGGGCCGCCAGAACCCGGGCAAGCCGGCGACGCTTACCTACGGGCAGAGCGTGACCGACGCCTGCATGGACATGGAGATGACGGCCGCCGCCCTGGGGACCCTCGCCGCATCGGTGGCACGCCGCCGCGACTCCTCATCCGTCTTATCCCGAACGTGCGCGGCTGACTCCTCAGCCCCGCCGTCTGCGCGGCAGGCCGGACGCCCCCGGTCCTCCGAGTTGGCGGTGTGGCCCACAGGTGCGAACCTATTGGCGTTGTGGGCCACACCGCCAATGGCGGGCGGCGCGGGCCGCGGTGACTAGGCCCCGGGAACCACGGGAAGGTCCGCGATCGCGGCGTCGATGCGGTCCTGCGGCAGGTCGTAGTCGGTCATCTCGCCGGACAGGTACCGCTCGTAGGCGGTCATGTCGAAGTGGCCGTGGCCGCACAGCGCGGTGAGGATCACCTTCTCCTCGCCGGTTTCGGCGCACCGCTTGGCCTCCTCGACCACGGCGGCGATCGCGTGCGACGGCTCCGGCGCGGGCAGGATGCCCTCCGACCTGGCGAAGGTCACGGCGGCGGCGAAGCATTCCAGCTGCGGCTTGGCGACGGCCTCGAACAGCCCGAGCTCGTACATGTGCGACAGCAGCGGCGACATCCCGTGGTAGCGCAGTCCGCCGGCGTGCACGGGGGCGGGGATGAAGGCGTGGCCGAGCGTGTGCATCTTCAGCAGCGGGGTCATCCCGGCCGTGTCGCCGAAGTCGTACGCGTAGACCCCCCGGGTGAACGACGGGCACGCGGTGGGCTCGACAGCCCTGATAACCGGGTTCATCCGTCCGGCCAGCTTCTCCCGCAGGAACGGGAAGAACAGCCCGGCGAAGTTCGACCCGCCGCCGGTGCAGCCGACGATCAGGTCGGGCCCGGCCTCTTCCCCGGCCAGCTCGAACTGCGCGAGCGCCTCCTGGCCGATGACGGTCTGGTGCATCAGCACGTGGTTGAGCACCGAGCCGAGCGCGTACCTGGTCTCCGCGCTGCCGCCGGCCGCCTCGACGGCCTCGCTGATCGCGATGCCGAGGCTGCCGGTGGAGTCCGGATCGTCCGCGAGCACCTTCAGGCCCGCGTTGGTGGCCCGCGACGGGCTCGGGTGCACCGTCGCGCCATAGGTCTCCATCAGCGTCCGGCGGTGCGGCTTCTGGTCGTAGGAGGCGCGGACCATCCAGATCTCGCAGTCCAGGCCGTACTGCGCGCAGGCGAACGCCAGTGCGCTGCCCCACTGGCCGGCGCCGGTCTCGGTGGTGAGCCGCTTGGTGCCCTCGCGCGAGTTGTAGAACGCCTGCGGGACGGCGGTGTTCGGCTTGTGCGACCCGGCGGGGGAGACGCCCTCGTACTTGTAGTAGATCCGGGCCGGCGTGTTCAGCGCCTTCTCGAGCCGCCGCGCGCGGAACAGCGGGGTCGGCCGCCACAGTTTGTAGACGTCGATGACCTCGCCGGGGATGTCCACGTACCTGTCGCCGGTGACTTCCTGGCCGATGAGCTCCATGGGGAAGAGCGGCGCGAGGTCATCAGGGCCGACCGGCTGGCCCGTGCCCGGGTGCAGCGGCGGAGGCGGCGGTGCGGGCAGGTCCGGGATCACGTTGTACCACTGCGCAGGAATCTGCGACTCATCGAGGATGAACTTCGTTCGCTCGCTCACTCGGGCCTCCGTCTTTGGATCTGGTCTTTGCTCGCTGCCAAGCACCATATGATGCCTGGCTAGCGGCCGGATAGTGTCGGGGCATGCCTGATGTGCCGGAACTGTCTCCAGCGGTCCGCGCCGCGCTCGCGGCGGGGCGGCCCGTGGTGGCGCTCGAGTCGACGATCATCTCCCACGGCCTGCCGCGGCCGGCGAACCTCACCGCGGCCAGGTCGTTCGAGCAGCTGCTCACCGAGGCCGGGGTGACGCCCGCCACGATCGCGGTGATCGACGGCGTGCTGCGAGCCGGGCTTGACGACGCCGGCCTGGAGCGGATCGCGCTGGACGAGTCGGTGGTCAAGGTGAGCAGCCGGGACCTCGGGCTGGCGATGGCCGGGAAGCGGACCGCCGGCACCACGGTCGCGGCCACCGCGGTGCTGGCCGCGAAGGCCGGGATCCGGGTGTTCGCGACCGGCGGGCTCGGCGGCGTGCACCGCGGCTTCGCCGAGTCGGCCGACGAATCGGCGGACCTGACCGCGCTGTCCAGGACCCCGATCACCGTGGTGTCGGCGGGCGTGAAGTCGATCCTGGACATCCCGGCGACCCTGGAGCGCCTCGAGACGCTCGGCGTGGCGGTCGCGGGCTACCGGACGAACAGGTTCCCCGGCTTTTACCTGACCGACTCCGGTCAGGATCTCGACTGGCGGCTGGACACGCCGGAGGAGATCGCCGCCGTCATGGCGGCGAGGGACCTGCTCGGCGACGAGTCCGCGCTGCTCATCGGCAACCCGTTGCCCCCGGACAGACAGCTCGACCCGGAGCTGCACGACCGCGTGCTCGCCGAGGCGCTGGCCGCCGCCGAGACCGCCGGGATCCGCGGCAAGGCGGTGACGCCGTTCCTGCTCGATCACGTGCAGCGCGCCACCGACGGCGCGAGCGTGCTGGTCAACCTGGAGGTTGCCCGCGGCAACATCACGCTGGCCGGCCAGATCGCCGCCGCGTGGGCCAGCCGGGGCCCCCGGCCCTGACGAGCGCGGCGGGGGGTGCCCGTTGCCGCGGGTGCTAGTCGTGGGGGACGTGATCAACGACGTCCTGGTGCAGGCGCCGTGGCCGCTCGCGCTCGGCGACGACAACCCGGCGGTGATCAGGAGCCGGCCGGGCGGTTCCGCCGCCAACCAGGCCGCGTGGCTGGCCGAGCTGGGGATGGATGTGGTGTTCGCCGGGCGGGCGGGCGCGCGGGACGCCGAGTTCCACCGGCGGGAGCTCGCCAGGTTCGGCGTCGAGCCGCGGCTGGCGGCCGACGAGTCGGCGCCTACCGGGACGATCGTCGTGCTCGTCGGACCCGACGGTGAGCGGACCATGATCACCGACCGGGGCGCGAACCTGCGGCTGGGGCCGGCCGACGTGCCTGCTGCCCTGCTCGATGACGCGGCGCTGCTGCACCTCACCGGCTACTCCTTCTTCGAGCCCGGGCCGCGGGCGGTCGCGCGCGGGCTGCTCGCCGAGGCAGCGCGCAGGGGAGTGCCGGTCACGGTTGATCCCGGCTCCGCGGCGTTCCTCGCCGCGCCCTCGATCGGGCCGGCCGCGTTCCTCGGC
>NZ_JBARCR010000667.1:0-6048 GCF_049794275.1 Trebonia sp. | reverse complement strand
CTTGACGCTCGGACACGAGGAGCACCTTGGCGACGTCGTCGCCGGCTACGGCACCGACGTCGACCTCGACGTGATCCGCGCGTGGTGGTCGCTGCGAAGCCTGCAGGCGGCCCGCTGGCTGATCCAGCACGGCTTCGACCCGTCCACGCCGGGCTGCGAGTTCGACGTGCTGAGATCCCGGCTGTGAGGCTCGCCGGCCACATGGGTCAGATCGCCCCGACCGCCGAGCGGTAACGTTCCCGGAACGGGGATTTGCGGCAATAATCGGAGGGTGGGGGAATTGCCCGACGGGACCGTCACGCTGCTGTTCAGCGACATCGAGGGTTCGACCGCGCTGCTGAGCCGTCTCGGTGACCGGTACCGGGAAGCGCTGGCGGATCATCGCGTCCTGCTGCGCGCGGAGTTCGAGGCCTGGCGTGGCCGTGAGATATCCACCGAGGGGGACAGCTTCTTCGTGGCGTTCGAGGCCGCCGCCGACGCGGTGGCGTGCTGTCTGGCTGCGCAGCGCGCCCTGGCCGCCCATGACTGGCCGGGCGGGGATGCGGTCCGGGTCCGGATGGGCCTGCATTGCGGGGAGGTGACCCGGTACGAGGACAGCTATGTCGGGATGGATGTGCACCGGGCCGCGCGGATCGCCGCGACCGCGCACGGCGGCCAGGTGGTGCTGTCCGAGCCAGCGCTCCAGCGGGCGGGCCCGTTGCCGGACGGGGCGTCGGTCCGGGACCTGGGGTTCCACCGGCTGAAGGATATCGGCGCGCCGGAACGCATCTACCAGCTGGCCGCCCCGGGCCTGCGGGAGGACTTCCCCCCGCTGAAGAGCCTCGGCACGCACACCAGCCTGCCGGTGCCGGCCACGCCGCTGGTCGGGCGTGATGACGACGTGGAGCGCCTGCTGGCGGTCATTTCCCGGCCTGACGTGCGGCTGGTCACGCTGACCGGCCCCGGCGGGGTCGGCAAGACGCGGCTGTCCCTGGCGGCGGCCGCGGCGCTGGATCACGCCTTCCCGCACGGCGTGTTCTTCCTCGCGCTGGCCGCCGTTCGCGACGCCGACGTGATGTGGAAGACGCTGGCCGACGACCTGGACGTGGAGGGGGACGGGCCGGCCGTAGTGCTGGAGTACCTGCGGAACCGGCGGATGCTGCTGGTGCTCGACAACCTCGAGCAGCTCGACGGGGCCGGCGAGATCGTCGCCGCGCTGGCCGCTGAGGCTCCCGGCCTGGTGATGCTGGCCACCTCGCGCGGCCCGCTGTACGTCCAGAACGAGCATGAGTTCCCGGTGCCGCCGCTTGGCGTGGCCCGGGGCGCCGACCTGGACACGGTCGCGGCGTCCGCCGCGGTGCGGCTGTTCGCCCAGCAGGCGGGCATGGTCCGGCCGGGCTTCGCTATCACCGCGGACAACGCCGCCGACGTCGCGGCCATCTGCCGCCGCCTGGACGGGCTGCCGCTGGCCATCGAACTGGCCGCGTCCCGGGTCCGGCTGCTGGCTCCCAAGGCGCTGCTCGCCCGCCTCGGGCAGAGCCTTGGCCTGGCCACCGCCGAGGCCGGACGGCCGTCGCGCCAGCAGACCCTGCGGAATCTCGTGGCCTGGAGCTATGACCTGCTGACTCCGGACACGGCCCAGGTGTTCCGCCGGATGAGCGTCTTCGCCGGGGGATGCGACCTTGACGCGCTCGCGGCGGTGGCCATGACCGGCGACGCCGATCCCGATCCGCTGGAGCTTATCGCCGAGCTGCATGACGTCAGCCTGATCACGGTGACCGAGAGCGCCGACGGTGAGCCCCGCCTGGGCATGCTAGAGACGATCCGCGAGTATGCCCTCGAACGCCTGGAAGCCGACGACGACCTTGACGGCGCGCGGCGCCGGCACGCTGACTACTACGCCGGGGTCGCCGAACGGGCCAACGATCAGATTGACAGCCCGGCCCAGCTGACCGCCTTGGACCGGCTGGAGACCGAGCACGACAACCTGCGTGCCGCGCTGGCCTGGTCGCTGGAAACCCCGGCCGCCGACCCGGCCAGCCAGGGCGAACGAGCCGTCATCGGCCTGCGGCTGGTCCAGGCGCTGGCCACGTTCTGGCATCAGCACGGCCACGCCACCGAAGGACGGCGGTGGCTGCAGCGTGCCATGGACCTGGCGTCCGGCGACGGTGGGGCGCCGCTGGCCAGGGTGGCGCACGGACTCGGCGTGCTGATGGACCAGCAAGGCGAGCCGGATGCGGCCCGCCGGATGTTCGAGCGCAGCCTGGCCATCTGGCGCGAGCTCGGCGACCGGGGGCAGCAAGCGCGGCAACTGAACAGCCTTGGCATCACCTATGGTCACCTCGGCCAGCTGGCTACGGCGCGTGCCTTCCTGGAGGAAGCCGTCGCGCTCAATCGCGAGACCGGCAACATGGCGACGCTTGCGGCCTCGCTGGCCAACCTGGGTCAGCTGGAAAGCTCCCTGGGCCGCTGGGATCGCGCCATGGTGGTAGTCCAGGAGGCGCTCCAGCTCGACCGGCAATACGGCAGCCCTTTTGGGGTCGCCGTCGACCAGAGCACGCTCGCGCTGGCCACCTTGCGCGCGGGGCACCCGCGTCAAGCCCGCGACCTGGTCTGCGACATGCTCGGCTACGTGGCGAGCTCAGGCAACACCGCGTTCTTCGTGAGCACCCTGGAACTGGCCGCCGTGATCGTCGGTGCCCTGGATGACCATCCGCTGGCGGCCCGCCTGCTCGGCGCGGCTCAGACCGCCCGCCACGACTCGGGGATGCAGATCTCCGAGCCGGAGGCCGTCCTGCTCGACGAGCTCCTGGCCCCGGCGTACGCGGCCGTGACCCCTCAGAAGTGGGACGCTTGGCTGGCCGAGGGCCGTGCCCTCTCCCAGCCTGAAGCGCTCGCGCTGCTGCGTTCGCTCAATCTAGCGTTACCCCGCCTAGCCGCCAGTGCCGCTATCGCTATCGCTGTCGCGCAGCGGCAGCCCGGTCCAGCCTTCCCACAAGGTCGCGATCGACGCGTAGTCCTGGCGGCCGAGCCCGGCAGCCATGCCCAGCTCGTAGGCGGTGTGCGCAGCCTGAATGGTGAACAGCGGGATCTTGGTGTGCTCGGCCAGCTGCAGGGCGAGCGTGGAATCCTTACGCGCGGCCTCGGTCGGCATGCCGCCGGCGTAGTCGCCGCCCAGCACCCGCTCCATGAACCGGTGCGTCAGGGGCCTGATCAGGCCGCCCTCCTGACTGGCGAACAGTTCGCCAAGCTTGGCCCTGGGAATTGACCACGCCGCCGCCATCGCGCCCGCCTCGCACAGCATGACCATGGTCGCGTGCGCCACGGCATTGTTGATGACCTTGGCCGCCATCCCCGATCCGGCCGGGCCGAGATGCGTGATCGTTGACGCGAACGTGCTCAGGATGTCGCGGACCGAGTCCACATCGTCCGTATCCCCGCCGATCAGGACGGTCGCGACGCCCTCGGCGGATTGCCTGACCCCCGAGAGGATCGCGGCATCCAGCAACTTCACCGAGGCGGGCTCGCAGAACTCTCGCATGGCGGCGATGTCCATCGGCGTCACCGTGCTGGTCTCCACGATGACCGACCCTGGCGTGAGCACATCGAGGAGCTCCGTCACGACGGCGCGCGATATGTCCGGGGCGGGCAGCGACAGCACGATACGGCGCGCGGCAGCCACCTCCGGCAGGCTGCCCGCCAAGGTAAACGCACCGCCGGCGGCCAGTTCCCTGATGGCGTCCGTGGGCTGCACGTCGTAGGCGATCAGCGGGTACTGTGCGGCGAGCCGCCCGGCCACCGCCGACCCCATGTTTCCCAGTCCGACGAGTCCGACCGGGCCAGTATTCCGCTCTCCGTCGACCATGGCACACCTCTGCTTCCGCGCGTCACCGGCCTGCTTACCTTATTCACCGGGACACCAGATTCACCGGGACACTGGCGCTAGAAACAGTATCGATTCTGTAGTCAGTTATCGCCTACTTCATTGACAAACGATCATTGGCGCGATTAGCGTCGAAGTCTCGGCAGTCCGGCGTGTAAGGCGTGAGATTGGAGCATCCCGGTGTCCCACGACCACCACGACCTGTTTATCGCCGGTCGGCTTACCCCTGCCCATGGCGAAGCTGTGCTGACGACCATCAACCCGGCTACCGAGGAGCCGGTGGGGTCAGCTCCCGACGCCGGCCCGGACGACATCGATGCCGCGGTCCAGGCGGCGCGGGCCGCGTTCCGCGAGTCAGGCTGGCCCCAGCTGGCACCGAAAGAGCGCGCCCGCTACCTGCGGGCACTCGCCGACGAATTCGAGAAGCGCAATGACGAGCTCGGCGCACTGGTGACCATGGAGAATGGCATGGCGCTGAGTGTCTGCGGGGCGTTTAACGGAATCGGGTCGGCAACCCGGTACCGGTATTTCGCGGGCCTCGCCGAGTCATGGGACCCTGAGGAGGTCCGTGACTTCCCTGAAGCCCCCAGCGGTCCGGCGAAGATCAAGACGATCGTGCGCAGGCAGCCGGCCGGCGTGGTCGGAATCATCGTCCCCTGGAACGTGCCCCAGGGCAACGTGGCCGTCAAGCTCGGCGCGGCGCTGGCCGCGGGGTGCACCGCGGTTATCAAGCCCTCCCCAGAAACCCCGCTTGACTCCTACTTCCTGGCTCAGGCGGTGACCGACGCAGGCATCCCCCCAGGGGTGGTCAACATCGTCACCGGCGGCGACGCTACCGGCGCCGCGCTGGTGGCGCATCCCGGTATCGACATGGTCGCGTTCACCGGATCGAGCGCCGTCGGCCGGAAGATCGCCGCGGCCTGCGGCGGCAGCCTCAAGCGGGTGACGCTGGAACTCGGCGGGAAGTCCGCGGGCATCGTGCTCGAAGACGCTGACCTCGACCTCTTCGCCGCCACGCTCGGCTCATGCTCCGTTCCCTACAGCGGGCAGTCATGCCGCGCCAGCACCCGCATCCTCGCCCCGGCAGCGCGCTACGACGAGGTCGTCGACACCGTCGCCGGCGCACTCGCGGCGATGCCCGTCGGCGATCCGCTCGACCCGTCCACGGTGATCGGCCCGCTGGTGTCCGCCGCTCAGCGGAACCGGGTCGAAGGATACATCGAGCTCGGCAAGGGCGAGGGAGCCAAGCTGGCGCTTGGCGGCGGACGACCCAAGGGCCTCGACCGGGGCTACTACGTCGAGCCGACCGTATTCTCTGGCGTTCGCAACGACATGCGCATCGCGCGCGAAGAGATCTTCGGACCTGTCCTCGTCGTGATCCGCTACGACAATGAGGAGGAAGCGATCGCTATCGCCAACGATTCGGAATACGGGCTCGGAGGCACCGTTTTCACCCGCGACGTGGAGCGCGGCCTCGACATTGCCCGCCGGGTCGAGACCGGCAGCATCGGCGTCAACTTTGCCGGGATGGCACCGAACGCCCCCTTCGGCGGCGTCAAGAGCAGCGGCATCGGCCGCGAAAGCGGCCCGGAGGGCTTCGAGGAGTACCTGACGACCAAATCGATAGCGCGCCGGGCCTGAGCAGCCCAAGCATCGGGCCCACTGCGGTGGTGGTGGTGAGTGCTAGGGACGGGTAGATCCTGGCAAGGAGCGTGAAATCTCCGGCTAGGGGGCCCTTTAGTGGAAGCGATTTCTCCAGGCACAGGCCACGCTGACAGCGCAGCTGACCGGCTGCCCGTTTATCCGGCCGACTCCGCCCGCTCGCAAGAGGGCGTCGCCGGGCTAGCGGCGGTCGGCGGCGCGCTGGTGACAGCCATCGTCGTGCAGCGCTGGAACGAGGCCAACCGGACGTGGCTCCAGCGGTGGATCGGCGCGCCGCCGTACCGGCAAACCCGCGAGGAGGTGACCGTGAGGGCCGGTGCCCTCCTCGGGGGGACGCTGGCCTACCTGCTCGTGACCGGAGCGACGCAGGGCCTGCGCCGGCTCCAGGACCGCAATGGGCAACGCGAGATTGCCCGGAGCATCTGCCGGATCCTCCGTGTCGCTGCCACCGCACCCGACGGTTCGATGCCCGAGGAGGCCGGCTTCATCGTCGAGTCTGCCCTGATAAGCACGGGCGTGGGCGC
>NZ_JBARCR010000666.1:0-6152 GCF_049794275.1 Trebonia sp. | reverse complement strand
TGATCATGCCGCTGGCGCTGGCGCTGCTGAACGCGGCCGTGCCGCCGCAGCGCCGCGGCTGGGCCATGGGGATCTTCGGCGCGGTAACCGCGCTGGCGGCCGTGGTTGGCCCGGTGCTGGGCGGCGCGATCACCCAGGGCATCGCCTGGCAGTGGATCTTCTGGGTGAACGTCCCGATCGGCCTGCTCGCCATCCCGCTGGCGCTGCGCCGCCTGGAGGAGAGCTACGGGCCGCGCGCCCCGCTGGACTTTCCCGGCCTGGCGCTGGTCACCAGCGCCGCGCTCGGCCTAGTGTGGGGGCTGGTGCGCGGCAGTTCGGCCGGCTGGGCCAGCCCCGAGGTCGCCGGGACGCTGGTGGCCGGCGGGCTGTTGCTGGTCGCGTTCGTCGGCTGGGAACTGCGCACCCGCGCGCCGATGCTGCCGATGCGCCTGTTCGCCTCGCGGGGCTTCTCCGCGGGTAACGCCGCCGTCTTCCTCTGGAACGCGTCGCTGACCGGTGCGATATTCTTCATGGCCCAGTTCCAGCAGGTCAGCCTCGGGCAGGACCCGCTCGGCGCCGGGCTGAGGCTGCTGCCCTGGGGCGCGGCCCCGTTCCTGATCGCGCCGTGGTCCGGGAGACTGGCGGACCGGATCGGGGAACGGCCGCTGGTGGTTTCCGGCCTGCTGCTGCAGGCCGCCGGGTTCGCCTGGATCGCCATGGTCGCCAGCCCCCAGGTGGCCTATCCGGCCCTGCTCGCGCCGATGATCATCTCTGGTACCGGGATCGCGCTGGCGCTGCCGGCGCTGACCAAGGTCGTGGTCAGTTCGGTCCCGGCCGATGACATCGGCAAGGCCACCGGCGTGTTCAGCACGATGCGCCAGCTCGGCGCAGCGTTCGGCGTCGCGATCCTGGCCGCCGTCTTCGCCGCGGCTGGCAGCTACGCCTCCCCGGCCACGTTCAGCAACGGGTTCGCGCCCGCCACCTTCGCCGCGGCCGGCCTGGCCCTGGCCGCTGCGCTCGCCGCACTGGCCCTGGGCAGCCGGCGCGACCCGGCACCGGCGGCCTCAGCGGAGCTGACCCCAGCGCTGCCCCAGGCCAGGGCCGGCCGCTAAGACAGCCAGCGGCCACCCGGCCGGGGAGCAGACACCAATAACCGATACCAGCCACGAATCACGCGAGGTCAGCAATGAGACGCGTGATAGTGCGCTACACCGTCAAACCCGGCCAGGAAGGAGTCAACGAGAAGCCGGTGCGGGTGGTCTACGACGAGTTGCACCAGACCCGGCCCACCGCGCTGCGGTACGACACGTTCCGGCTCGATGACGGCCGGACCTTAGCCCACGTCGCCGTTGACGAAACCTCCACCAGCGCAACCCGCTGCTAGAGGTAGCCGCCTTCCGGCGATTCACCGACGGCATCGCCGGCCGCTGCGAGATACCCCCGCAGACCGCCGAGGCGGACCCGATCGGCAGCTACCGCCTGTTCGGCAACTGAACCAGAAAGGAAACCCCATGACCACCAGCAACACCACCGCGGCCGGAACCAGCCAGGACAGCGCTATCCCCGCCGTGTTCGCCCAGACGTCCCGGGCATGGGCGGACGGTGACGGGGAGGCCTTTGCCGCGTGGTACGCGCCCGACGCGACTGTCATCCTGCCCGGCGTCTACCTGCCCGGCCAGGACGCGATCCGGGAGGCGATGGCGGCCGCATTCGCCGGGCCGCTGAAGAACACACGGCGCAGCCACCAGGTGCGCAGCATCCGCTTCACCAGCCCTGGCACGGCCATCGTGATCACCGACAGCGTCACCGTGCCGCCGGGCGAACCTCAGCTAGTGGCTCGGCAGCGCGAACGAGCGACCTGGGTACTGTCCCGGAGCGACGGCCGGTGGCTCATCCACGCCTACCACAGCTCTCCCGCCGGCGAGGACGTCCAGTAGCCGCCCCGCGCAATCCGCGAAACCAGCACGCAACCCGAATAAGCACAAGAAGAAGCACTACATGACGAAACTCGCAGGCAAGATGGCGCTCGTGACCGGCGGCAGCCGCGGCATCGGGACGGCGGTCGCCCGGCGGCTGGCCGCGGACGGCGCGGCCGTGGCGCTCACCTACGCCAACAGTGCTGCCCAGGCCGCCGACGTCGCGCAGAGCATCGAAGGCAAGGGCGGCTGCGCCGTCGTCATCCATGCCGACCACGCCGACCCGCCCGTCGCGGCGCGGGCGGTTGAGCAAACCGTGGACCAGCTGAGGCGGCTGGACATCCTGGTCAACAACGCCAGCATCTTCACTGGCGGGCCACTGGAACAGGCCGCCGTGCAGGATTGCGGTGAAGTGAGGATTCGCCAGCTGCCGGAAGAACCGGAAGAAGGGACACCAGCCGAACGCCGGTGCTTCGTCGAGCCTCGACCCGGCCAGGGAACCATGCGTGACCCCTAGTCCGTCAAACCTGTCGCGCCCGGAGCCGCCTATGCGCGGCAAGTGGCTGCCCGCTGGTGGGTAGCCGTGTCGCCCAGAACAGGGATTGTGGCGCAGCGTCGGCGAGCCCGCGTATGGCTCACGGCCTAAGATCGTTGACGTGACGGACCACCAGCTGGAAGCCGCCCTGGCGTGCAGCTTCCTGGCTGGACTGCCGCCGGAGGTCACCCGCGAACTGCAAGCCGAGGGGGAGCTCGCCGACTATCCGGCCGGCACGACGGTGTACCGGCCAGGGTCGCCACCGCAGGCGGCGCTGGTCGTCGGTGGCCTGATCCGGGTGTACCTGACCTCCCCGGAGGGCCGGCAGGTCACGGTCCGGTACGCCCGGCCAGGTGACGTGCTGGGGATCGCGGTGCTGGTAGGCGGACCGGCCGGCACCGGCGTCCAGGCGATGGAGCCGTCGAGCCTGTTCCGGATCAGCGCGCGGGTGCTGACCGCGGCCGCCCGCCGCGATCCCCGGGTCAGCTGGGCGATCGCCGAGGAGCTGAACCGGCGCCTGTATGAGGTCCTAGAGCAGACCGCGGTCAACGCGTTCGGCTCGGTGCGCCAGCGTGTCGCCGCTCATCTGCTTGATCTTGCCTCCACTGGGCAGCGCCCGGATCGCCGCCTGGCGGCCCGCGTGTCGCAGCAGGAACTGGCCGATGCGGCCGGGTCGGTCCGCGAGGTAGTGGCCCGCGTGCTGCGCGATTTCCGGGTCGCCGGAATCGTGGCCACCGCAGCAGACCAAGTGGTGATTCTCGACGCGACCCGGCTGTACGCCGAATCGGCGGGACCTGCCGGGCTGTGACTTTAGTCGCTCGCCCGGCGACAGGCGTCACTGACACAACTGCCGAACCGCGGCAGCCTGATTGTGTCGGGCCCGCGGCAGCGGGCGTCCGCCAGGAAAAGAGATTCAGGCTATGAAAGCATCAACCGCAGTCTCACGAACCGATCCCGGATCAGCCGGACCGGTGAAGGCGGTGTCGGTGGTCAGCACCGGGACCGTGCGGATCCGCCCCGAACACCCCTACGGCAGCAGGAAGCCGATGTATTGGTGGCTGCTGACCTCCCGGCAGTGGACACCGCCGCGGCCGATCAACGTCTACGTCATCGAGCACACCCGCGGGCTGGTCCTGTTCGACACCGGGCAAAACCGCGCCTCGGTCACCGATGAGCGCTACTTCCCCGGCGGCCTTACCGGCTACCTGTATGACCGGCTCGCCCGCTTCGACATCGGCGAGCAGGACACCCTCACCGCCCAGCTCGCCACGCTCGGCTACGCCCCCTCCGACGTGGACACCGCGATCCTGTCGCACCTGCACCAAGACCACATCGGCGGGCTGCCCGAGCTGACCGGCACCGAGCTGCTGGTGTCGGCCGCCGAATGGGCCGAGCTGTCCAGGCCCGGCCCGGAGCAGCGCGGGTTCCTGCGCGGCCACATCCAGCTGCCGGGACTGAAATGGCACCAGATCAGCCCCGAGCCCACCCGCGATCCCGCCCTGGCGCCGTTCACCGAGTCGCTGGATGTGATGGGCGACGGCTCGCTGGTGCTGCTGCCCACCCCGGGCCACACCGCAGGCTCGATGTCGCTGCTGGTTCGCCGCACCGGCAGGCCCCCGCTGCTGCTGACCGGCGACCTCACCTACGGAGCCGACATCCTGCAGCGCGGCCAGCTTCCCGGCGTCGGCCGCAGGCGCCAGCTCAGCCAGTCGACCCGCCAAGTCCTCGCGCTAGAAGACCAGCAGCCCGGCCTGGTCGTGCTGCCTGCCCACGACCCCACAGCCGCCCAGCGGCTGCTCGACAGCTGACACCCGGAGACCACCAAGATGGCAACATTCCAGAACACCGTCACGATCGCCCGGCCCACCAAAGAGGTCTTCGCGTTCCTCGCCGACTTCGGCAACATCCCGGCGTGGAACTACGCCATCGCGCGCACCGTCCAGACCTCGCCCGGTCAGGCGGGAGTAGGTGCCACCTACCGGCAGACCCGCACCATCCCCCGCAGCAGCGATGAGGACTTCGAGGTCACTGCCTTCGCGCCCCCCAGCCAGCTCGCCGTGAAAGGACAGATCGGCCCCTTCAACGCCAGCAGCAGCTACCTGCTCGAGCCGACAGCCGACGGGACCCGGCTGACCAACCATGTCGAGCTGGAACCCTCATCAGCCCTCTTGCGGCCACTCGGCCCGCTAGCCGTCCCAGGAGTCAAGGCAGCGGTCGCGCGCAACCTCGGCACACTCAAACAACTGCTGGAGCGCACCCGCCCTGCAGCAGGATGAGACCAGATCAATACCCTCAGTGGTGCCGCCAGTGCACTGCCGCCACCACTGGCGGCGAGTGAATCCGTCCGACGCACTTCGGCGAACATCACCGAGGCTGTGGCACCGCCACCGGGCTTCCCGGCGCACAGAAGCACCAGATCTGCACGGATTGCAGCCCGAACAAAGGCTGTAACCCAGCCGCGCATACTCGGCAGGATTTGGTGGCAGCGCGCGCCGATCACGTTGCGCGGCGCGGTGTTCGCGGTGGCCGACGGACAGGACGGTTGTGCTGCTGGCGGGTTGCCTGGCAGCAGCCTCGTCGCGGAGCCGGCAGTGGCGTGCTGGGCTGCTAGAGTGCCCGTCCGTGGACATCCCCGTGCCCTCGCTGGTCCGGCAGGCCACTGCCCGGGCCCGCCGGGAGGGTTTCTCCCTGTCCTGTGATCCGGCGGCCGGCCGGCTGCTGGCCGTGCTCGCCGCTCACCTGCCTGCCGGGGCCCGGGTGCTTGAGCTTGGCACCGGGACCGGGGTGGGCACCGCCTGGATAGCCTCCGCGCTGCTGCCGCGGGCCGACGTCACGGTCATCACGGTGGAAAAGGACCCTGGCACCGCGGCACTGGCCGCGCAGGGTGACTGGCCGGGTTTCGTGGAACTGCGGTGCGCCGACGCGCTCGACGTGCTGGGCGAGGCGGGCAGGTTCGATCTCATCTTCGCTGATGCCCAGGGCGGTAAATGGGAAGGGCTGGACCGCACCATCGCGGCGCTGGCCCCGCACGGAATGCTGATCGTCGACGACATGACCGCCGCCCCGCAGTGGGACACCGAACAGCATGCCAGGCAGCAGCAGGTACGCCAGGCGCTGCTGACCAGCCCGCTGCTCACCTCCGTCGAGCTCCGCCACGGATCCGGGGTCATCCTCAGCACCCGCCACACCTAAAGACGTCAGCGGGTGCCCGCGCCCGCTCAAAGGGTGCCAAGATCCTAGAACCGCCTTATTTGGCGCTAGTCCCGGTCCGTCAGCCTGGCCGTCCGGCCTGCACCCGAATGGCTGATATGGGCTCAGCGCGCGACAGGTGCACCTGAAGGTCCTTGAGCGAAGATTTGGCAGACGCTGGCAGCGGTGAGGCCAGCCAGGGCGCGACGGCCGACCTCGCCGTGTCACAGCGGTATTACCATGGCCGTAGCCGCTGATCAGCGGCCATGTGCAATCCCCGCCAGCTTCGGGGACGGTCGCGAGAGCCGCTACCATGGCCGGTCATGACATTTGCCCGTCTACGGCAGCGAGGTTCCCGGCGGAGGTGGCCATGGTCTTCATACCCGCGATAAGCCCTCGCTCCGATGGAGCGGCCAGCCGACGGCACCGGGGCCGCCTGGTCGGCGCGCCGGCTGCTTTGTCCCTATGATCTCGCCCGGATCGTGGTGGTGGCCGGACCGCCCGGCCCGGGTTCCGAAGACATGGGCCGCCGG
>NZ_JBARCR010000665.1:0-2986 GCF_049794275.1 Trebonia sp. | reverse complement strand
GCCGAGGAACGGGATCCGCCCGGCGTCCGCCTTCGGCCCCAGCCAGGCCAGCAGCGCGGGCAGCACGGTCAGCGAGCCGGCTACGGCGATGCCCACCACGGCGATCGTGCCGAGCGCGATGCCGCTGAACGGGCCGCCGCCGACGAAGAAGAGCCCGGCCATGGTGGCCATCACGGTCAGGCCGGACACGACGATCGTCCGGCCGGACGTGTGCGCGGCGATCCGGAGCGCGGCGGGGAACGACCGGCCGGCGGCCCGCTCCTCGCGCTCGCGGCGCAGGTAGAACAGCGAGTAGTCGACGCCGACGGCCATCCCGATAATCACCACGACCTCGAAGGTGGAGCTGCCGACCGGCAGCCAGTGGCTGACGATCGTCAGCACCCCGATGGCGGCGGTCAGGGCGGTCACCGCGAGCAGCACCGGGATGCCGGCCGCGACCAGCGCGCCGAACACGATTAGCAGCAGGATCAGCGTGATCGGCACCGAGGTCGCCTCGGCCTTGCTGAAGTTCAGCGAGCTGTCGATCGCCTGCCCGATGCTGGCGTCGCCGGATTCCGCGATGCGCAAGTCCGGGTGCTTCGCCTGGACGCCGGCGACCGTGTGCTGCAGGGTGGTCGCCGCCTGGTCGACGCTGCTGACGTTGCCTGGCACGCTGA
Source organism: Trebonia sp. (assembly GCF_049794275.1). NCBI lineage: Bacteria > Bacillati > Actinomycetota > Actinomycetes > Streptosporangiales > Treboniaceae > Trebonia > Trebonia sp. Next base: position 2,330 of record NZ_JBARCR010000665.1, on the reverse strand, counting down.
ACGTGACCAGCGCGCTGCGCCCGTCCTTGGACACCAGCGCCTGGCCGTCGGCGGACAGTGGCGTCTTGACGCCTGTCGCGTACCTCGGCAACGCAGCCAGCGACGCCGCCACCTGGGCGGTCGCCTGCCGCATGGCCGGATCCGTGGCGAAGGTCGCGCCGCGAGTGGTGGCCTGGACCAGCACGCTCTCGGCGTAGGAGCCGTACTGCCCGGGCGTGACCTGCTGCAGCGTCCGCTCCGCCTGCCCGGACTGGCCGGCGTCGTACGCCGGCAGGTTCCGCGCGCCGAGCGCCTGGCCGCCTATGAAGATGGCGGCGACCAGGAGCAGCCAGCCGAAGACCGCGGTCTTGCGGTGCCTGGCGCTCCAGCCGGCCACCCGTTCCGTCACGTTGGGCCGGGGAGGCGGCGGGTCGTGTGCTTCGTCCGGGGGCGAAATAGGCAATACTGAACTCTGCGGCTCGCGCATCGGAGTTCCTCTCTGTGGGCGCAGTAGGTGCTGGTGAGTTAGCCGCGGCCTGGTCCCCGCCCGTGAGCTGGACCCTCGTGGGCGGGGACAGTCAGCCGCGACGGGCTAGCGGACCTGGATGGTTGAGAACTTCCTTTGCCTCGCGCAACGGGTCGTCTCCCGCGAGCAGCAGCGAGCGGGCAATGGCCGCGTGCAGCCTGGCCGCCGCGACGAGCACGTAGTTGAACAGCAGGAAGAGGATCAGGCAGGCGGCGGCGACGAGCAGCGCCTTCTGCAGCGTGTCGACGTAGATGCCCCAGGACGGGTGGCCGTGCGGGCCGTACGGGAAGTAGCCGAGCTGAACGCCGTGGGCTGATTGGCTGTTGCCGCTCACGCCGATGGCGAAGGTCTGGTGGGGGTACTGGTACCAGGCCGGCAGCGTGATCCCGGCGAGCAGGACCAGCCAGATCACGATGACCGCGAAGTCCAGCACCAGCAGCGGGGCCATCAGGGCGAACAGGTAGGCGACGTCCCGCCAGAGGGCCGGGTCGGTCCACCGGGCGCGAATCCGCGCCAGGAAGCCAGACCCGGTGACCTCGCGGTACGCGCCCTGGACTGGGTCGGTTATGGCGCGCAGCCTGGCGCGTTCGAAGTTCGCGAAGCCCCTGATCACCGCGGCCGCCGCGAGCAGTACCGGCAGTCCGGCCAGCGTCAGGCTGAGCAGGCCGCCGCCGACGACGAGGGTCACCGCGACCGCGAACAGCACCCAGCCGATGACCAGGTACGCGAGCAGGTACCAGGCGCTGGCCCACAGCACGGGGGAAAACAGCAGGCCAACCGGGTTACGGCTGACGCTCCTCGTGCTCATCCGACGTCTCGCATCAGCTGCTCGACGGCGTCGACGTGCTCGGCGAGCTTGGCCATCTCGGCACGCATGTCGCTCATGTTGGCGACCGCCTCCTCGGCGAGCTTCCGGTAGGACGCCATCGCCACCGCGTCCGCGCGGTGCCGCTGCAGCCGGAAGTAGCTCCAGACGATCACCGCGGCCGCCGCGCAGATCGGCACGAAGATCGCAAGGACCACCCCGATCGGGGTGAGGTTGGTACCGCTGCTGGCCAACGTTGTCGTCGTGATAGTCATCGGTGTCATTGGTCGGGCTCCTCCGTGTCGAGCGCCTGCTGCCCCATGCCGTCGCCCTCGTCTTCGGCGACCGCGCGGACGACCGTCTCGGCCGTGACGCGTACCTCGAAGGGGACCAGCTCGAAGTACTTCATCGCCTTGCCGTCCTCAGACAGCTCCAGCTGCCCGGTCACCAGGCCGGCCTTTTCCAGCCGGTCCAGGTGCATGTACAGCAGCGGCCTGGACATGCCCAGCCGGCGCGCCAGCTCGCTGACGTGCACCCGCCCCTCGGCGAGCTCCGCGATGATCCGCATCCGGAGCGGATGCGCGATCGCGGTCAGCATGGCGACCAGCTGTTCACTAGTTAGGATCTCATTCATTCATTCTCTTTCACCTGTAAGGAGAAACTTACATGTGGCGGGTATAGCTGTCAACGCGGTCTTCGCTTGCTCCCGCGTAATACGCGATATATCGTGGCAAGCGGACTATCGGTTCAGGTGCGGAGGGCGCGCGATGGCTGCTGGGAATGAGATGCGAGTCGGGGACGCAGAGCGTGAAGCTGCCGCGGCCGAGCTGCGCGAACACTACGCGAGCGGGCGGCTCACCCTTGACGAGCTGAACGAGCGGGTCGACAAGGCCTTCGCCGCCACGACCCGCGGCGACCTGAACGCCCTGATGACCGACCTGCCGTCGGCGCGGCCTGGCTGGTCGAGCGCTGGGGCCTCCGGGCCCAGCGGGAGTTCGGCGCTGCCGCCCGGGGCGCCCG
>NZ_JBARCR010000664.1:0-4817 GCF_049794275.1 Trebonia sp. | reverse complement strand
CGCCAGGCCGACGCCGACGTCCAGCCAGAGCAGCACGAAGTCGCTGGTGCCGGCGGCGGCGCCGACCGCGTGCTCGGCCATGGCGGCGAGGTTCACGTCGTTCTCGATCAGCACGTTCTTGTGCAGCGCGCCGCGCAGCCCGCCGAGCACGCCCTCGTGCCAGGCAGGCAGGTTGATGGCCAGCCGCGGGTCGCCGGTCACCGGGTCGACGACGCCGGGGCTGCCGATCACGAACGCGCTCAGCATGCTGACGGACACCCCCGCCCGCTGGCAGGCCCGGTCGACCGCACAGCGGATCAGCTCCACAGGATCGCCCGCGCCGCTCGTGGGGTCCTCGCGGACCTCCGCGATCACCCGCCCGGTGACGTCGGCTACCGCGGTGCTGACCAGGCCCTGCTCGACGTAGAGCGCCGCGACGTACGCGCTGGACGGCACCACGGAGTACAGGGCGGCGTTCGGCCCGCGGCCGCCGCTGTTGGAGCCGACCGCGGTCACGAGCCCGCGTTCCTCGAGCCTGGCGAGCATCTGGGCGACTGTGACCTTGGACACACCGGTCAGTTCCGACAGCTGCGCGCGGGTGAGCGACTTGCCGTCGAGCAGCAGCGCCAAAGCCGCGCGGTCGTTGAGTTCCCGAAGCAGGCTAGGCGTGCCAGGCCGGGTCGGCGCCCGGCCGGCTGCCCGGTTAGAAGCGGGCTCCCCGGACGACTCGGTCTGACTGGCCATGACCACGCACCCCTCCCACGTATCGTTGCGTCGTTGCGCGCTACGAGTGTCTCAATCCGGCAACAGCCCCGGCCGGCCTCTAGCTTATAGGAAAGTTTCCTATTAGTTTCTCCGGTACAGACCAACTGAAGCCGTGCAAGGAGGACACCAGCAGTGCGACACAAGATAACCGCCGCGGCGGCCTGCGCGGCAGCCGCGCTCGCGATCGCAGGCTGCAGCTCAGGATCCAGCTCGGGCACCGGCAGCTCGTCTTCCAGCTCAGCCGCTCCCAGCCAGCTCACGGTGTGGCGTATGGGCCCGTCCGCCGCATCCCAGGTGACCTGGATGAACGGCGTCGTCGCCGAATTCCACAAGGACTACCCGCAGTACAAGAACACCAAGGTCAACGTGGTCTGGGTGCCCTGGGCCAACCGGACTACGGACTGGACCAACGCGCTGGCCAGCGGCAAGAACGCGCCGGACATCACCGAGCTCGGCAACACCGACACTCCCACCGAGGCCTCGCTCGGCGCCCTCGCCAACATCTCCACCGACCTGTCGGCCTGGTCCACCAAGCCTGACCTGGTTTCCGGCATGCTCGCCAACGACACCCAGAACGGCAACGTGTACGGCGTGCCGTGGTTCGGCGGCGTGCGCGGCATCTGGTACCGCAAGGACCAGTTCGCGGCCGCCGGCATCACGTCCACCCCGACCACGTGGACCGAACTCGTCTCCGACGCGCAGAAGCTGATGCAGAAGTACCCCGGCACCTACGGCATCGGCGCCCCCTCCAACTACACCAACGCGATCGTCAGCTTCATCTGGGGCGCTGGCGGCCAGGTGGCGACGGAGACCGACGGCAAGTGGACCGCTAACCTGACCTCGCCGGCCAGCGAGGCGGGCATCAAGTTCTACTCCGACCTGCTGCTCAGCGACAAGGTCTCGCCGTCCAAGTACGTCGGCCAGACCGAGCTCGGCAACCCCGGCGCGACCTCAGGCGGGTCCAACGAGGACTTCGCGCTCGGCAAGCTCGACATGTACATCGACGGCCCGTGGGCCTCGGCGGAGTTCCCCGCGAACGCGGTCGACAAGTCCAACTGGGCGTCCTTCCCGATCCCGTCGCAGAACGGGCCGACCCCGGCTCCGGCCTTCGCCGGCGGCTCTGACCTGGCCATCTGGTCGGGCAGCAAGTACAAGAGCGCGGACTGGGCCCTGCTCCAGCTGATGGACAGCGAGAGCAACGCCACCAGCTTCGCCAACCTGCAGGGCTTCTTCCCGCCGTTCACGTCCAAGCTGACCGGCGGCGCCTACTCGAGCAGCCAGCTCATGTCCGGTTTCGCCAAGGCGGCCACCATCACCCAGATCTCCCCGCTCAACGCGAAGAACTGGTCGACCGCCGACGCGACCGACGCGATCATCCCGACCATGATGAAGGCCCTCGACCGCGGCGCGAACTTCTCCGCCACCGTGGCGCAGGCCAACACTCAGCTGCAGAACGTCCTGAACACAGGGCAGGAAAGCTAGCGGTTAGCCCATGCTGAAGTCTCCCGGGGGGGCGGGCTCCCCGCATGAGGGGCTCCCGCCCCCCATACCCCCTGGCCCCCGTACCCCCCGCCGAGGCATTAGCTCTCCGCAAAGAGCCGGCCTTCGGGAAAGTTCCGTTTCAGATCGTCCGAACGGGCGGTGGCCTCTCCCGCCGCCCGTTCGGCACCTTCTTGGGCCGGGGCGGACGCGACGGCGGCTCGTGCCCTACCTGCTGATACTGCCCTCCGCGGTGGCGATCGGCCTGCTGCTGGCCTGGCCGGCCATCCAGCTGGCGGTCTACTCCTTCCAGGACTACGGGCTGCCGCAGGTGACCGGCGCGGCGCCCACGTCCTGGGTCGGCTTCGGGAACTACCGGCTGGTGCTCTCCGACCCCGAGTTCTGGTCGGCGCTGCGGATCAGCGTGCTGTTCGCGGTCGCCGTGGTGCCGCTGACGCTGCTCGTGGGGACCCTCGTCGGGCTGCTGCTGAACCGGCTCGGCCGGAAGATGGCCGCCTTCGTCTCCACCGCCGCCCTGCTCGCCTGGGCGATGCCAGCGGTGTCGGCGTCGGTCATCTTCGTCTGGCTCTTCGACCCGGACGGCGGCCTCGCCGACTACCTGCTCCAGAAACTGCCGTCCTGGCTCGGCGGCGGCGCGCGCTGGTCGCAGTTCAGCTGGACCAACGCCCCGCTGCCCGCCTACACGGTGATCACGCTGGTCGTGCTGTGGCAGGCGTTCCCGTTCGTCGCGGTCTCCGTGCTGGCCGGGCTGAAGACCATCCCCGCGGAGCTGCACGAGGCCGCGCGGGTCGACGGCGCCGGGCCGTGGCGGGTCTTCTGGAAGGTGACCTACCCGCTGCTCAAGCCGATCTTCCTCGTGCTGCTGCTGCTGTCGGTCATCTGGGACTTCGGCATCTTCACGCAGGCCTACATCGTGACCGGCGAACTGGGCAACAGGGACGAGTTCAACCTCGGCATCCTCGCCTACGACAAGGCATTCACGATGCCGCCCGCCTACGGCGTGGCCTCCGCCCTTGGCATGGTCCTCACGGTGATCCTGCTCATCATCACGGCCGGCTACGTCCGGGCCAACATCAAGCAGGGGGCGGTCGCATGAATCGCACGAAGCGGCTCCGCGCGATCACCCGCAACGGCGTCGCTCTCGTCGTCGCGCTGGTGACGCTGTTCCCGATCTTCTGGATGATCTCCACCGCGTTCAAGCCGGCCACCGAGATCTACTCGCTCACCCCGCATCCGCTGCCCGCGCACCCGACGTGGTCGAACTTCGCCAACGTGATCAACGGCTCCGTGATCGGCATGCCGTACTGGACGTTCCTGCGCAACAGCCTGGTCGTCACGCTCTCGTCGGTCGTGGTCTCCTCCGCGCTCGCGCTGCTCGCGGCCATCGCGGTGGCCAGGTTCCGGTTCCGGTTCCGCGCCACGTACCTGATCATGCTGCTGATCGTGCAGATGCTGCCGCAGCAGGCGCTGGTCATCGCGCTGTTCCTTGACTTCCGCGCGGCCAACCTGCTGGACAGCCTGGTCGGGCTCACGCTGCTCTACATCGCGTTCTCGCTGCCGGTCACGATCTGGATGCTGCGCAACTTCGTCGCCGCGGTGCCGCGGGAACTCGAGGAGGCCGCCGCCATCGACGGCGCCGGGCCTTTCCGGGTGTTTTTCCGCGTGCTGCTGCCGCTCGTCGCGCCCGGCCTGGTGACGACCAGCGTGTTCGCGTTCATCTTCGCCTGGAACGAGTTCGTGTTCGCCCTCACGTTCCTCGGCACCGACACGGCCAAGTTCACGCTCCCGATCTACGTGACGTACTTCTTCAGCAAGGGCAGCGTCGACTGGGGCGCCATCATGGCCGCGTCCGTGCTGTTCACGCTGCCCGTCATGATCTTCTTCCTCATCGTGCAGCGGCGGCTGCGCGCGGGGCTCCTCGCCGGGGCGGTGAAGGGTTGAGCGCAGGGGACACCGCGCTTGAGCGGCTCGCCGACGCCATTCTCATCCCGCCTTTCGCGGGCACGGTCGCCCCGCGGTGGGTGCTCGACGCGCTGTGGCGCGGGCTGGCCGGGGTGACGCTCTTCGCGCCCAACATGGCCGCCGGGCCTGACGCCTTGACGGCGCTGACCAGGACGCTGCGCGGGGCCGCGCCCGACGTGCTGGTCGCGACCGATGAGGAGGGCGGTGACGTCACCCGGGTCTGGTACGACTCCGGCAGCCCGTACCCGGGCAACGCCGCGCTCGGCGCGGTGGACGACGTGGCGCTGACCCAGCGGGTGCACGCCGCGATCGGCGCCGACCTCGCGGCGCTCGGCATCAACCTGGACCTGGCGCCGTGCCTCGACGTGCTGGCCGCGCCGGAAAACCCGGTGGTCGGCACCAGGTCTTTCGGGGCCTCTTCTGAGCTGGTAGCGCGGCACGGGGCGGCGGCGGTGCGCGGGCTGCAGTCCGCCGGGATCGCGGCGTGCGCCAAGCACTTCCCCGGGCACGGCGCCACGCTGCTCGACTCGCACGCCGAGGTCGCCGTCGTGCCGGACGGGCTGGCCGTGGTCACCGGCCGCGATCTGCCGCCGTTCCGCGCGGCCGTGGCG
>NZ_JBARCR010000663.1:0-4712 GCF_049794275.1 Trebonia sp. | reverse complement strand
ACGCTGACCCGCGCGCCCCGCGCGTCCGGCGAGCCCGGCGGCCACGCCGATCCCGTCGACGTCGGCGAACCCGGGGAGTACCTGCTCGACCCCAGCCCCGCGGTCACCAGGGCCGGGCTCGTCGAGGACCTCGCCCGGCTGCTCGGCGCGCGGAAGATCGACCCGCGGATCGCCTTCCTGACGGCCGACCATGAGGTAGCCACGCCCTTCGCGCGGACGCTGCGCGTCGTCGAGTCCGCCCCGTGGAACGAGAAGCGGTTCGCCGCCCGGCTGCGCGAGCTCGGCGTCGGCGCGGCGGACATCCGGCGCCGCGGCCTCGCCGGCGACGTCGACCAGATCCGCCGCCGCCTCAAGCTCAGCGGCCGGCACCGCGCCACTGTCGTCCTCACCCGTGTCAACGACAAGCCCTGGGGCCTGATCTGCACCGACATCCGTACGCACTTAGGCCAGCCGCTGAACGCATTTTTCTATCACTTCTGACCACTTTCCCGCCCGATTTGCCCGATTTATCCCCACGGAACTGACCGGAAATGAGACGGATCCCGACAAGTACGCCGCCGTCACGCCGGTTACCGACGCGAGCCAGGCGACAACTGCCGGATTTCGCGCACACGCGACGCCCCACCCGGGGGACCTATGGCTGATAGAGAGATGACTTCCCATCACCTTCGGCCCTTTCCGCGTCCGATTTGTCCAATATCAGGGGCAGAGGCTGATGGGAAGTTGCGACGGCCTGCCGGCTACGGCTCGTTGACGTCGGCGAGCAGGTCGGGGACCGCGGCGGCGGCCCGGCGCGCCATCCGCTCCGCTGTGGGTTACTCCCCGAACGTGAACCGCGGTGCGGACTGGCTGAGCACGGCGGCCGCCGGCGTGATCGACCAGATAGCGGTCAGTTCCGCGACGACAGCCGCGATGAGCTCAGGCACGTCCGATGGCGCTGAGTCGTGCATGGCCTCGGCCACGATCAGCGCGGTGTGCGTCGGTGCCCGGACGGCCGACAGGCCGCTTTGCCGGTTCGTCCATCGCCGGGCGTGCACCTGAGCCGCCTGGTCGGCGAAGATCACTTCGCCAGGGCTGGGATGCTCGGCCTCGCCGGAGAACGTCAGGTAGTTTTCGTCGCCGGCCGCGTACCGTACTCGCAGGCAGCCGCTGATCGCGGCGACGTCGAAGACGGCCACCGGGATCGCGAAGGCGAGGGACACGGCGTTGCACACGTCCACCAGCGGGTGCAGCCGCGGCAGGGCCCCCTCCTTCCTGAAGCGCCGGAGCAGCGCCTCCGACGCGCACCGGTACTGGGTCGGCTTGAGCCCCATCGTGGTGAAGGCCCGCCGCCAGGCCTGGATTTCCGGCAGCTCGCTTTCCGTCGCCCCCGCCAGCCGGGACTTCGCGATGGCGGTGAACCTGGCGACACCGTCGTCGGCCACCGCATCGCCGGAGATCCCGGTCGCGAACACCACCCCGGCGACGAGCTGAGGGAAATCGCGCCAGATCTCATCGGAATGCCGGAAGTCCACCGCGCTCCTTAGGAACCGCCGAGCACCGCGGCGGCCGCCTGGCGCTTCATCAGGTTGTAGGCGATCGTCGCCGGAGCCAGGCCGGTGGGCACGGCGGCGGCGAGCCCGACCGCGGCCCCCGCGAACACGTCCACGCCGCTGGCAGACATCACTGTGTCGATCGACAGAGCCGAGTGGTTGAGTACTCCGGTCTGCGTGAGCTCGAGCGACGGGTGCCCGCCCACCGCGGGCCCCGGCGCCGCCTTCAGCCCGAACGTCCCCGTCGCGCCGTTGGAGGTAGCGGTGAACGACCGGCACCGCCCCGCCACCGACGTGACCCCGGCCACGAACGCCGCGGCCGCGGCGGGGGTGCCGAACTGGTAGACCACCTGGTCGTACGCCTGCGATTGCCCCGCGGCGCTGACGGACGCCAGCGCCGTCTCACCGAACCCGGTGTTACCGAAGTGGTTGACGAACGTCCCGCAGTCGACCGTCGCCAGGTCGTACTGCGGGGGCGACGACGACAAGACCGCGCCGGAGCTGACAACGGACGACGACGACAGCGTGAACCCGGTGGGGAAGAACGACTGCGGGAGCAGCACCGTCTCCAGCTGCGTGCCGGTGAGCTGCCCGGACGCCGCGGGCACGGGGGTCATCGACACGGTAGGCGCGGCGGCGGCCGTCGTCGGAGCCGCCGCCGCGGAAGACGAGGACGACGGCGTCTGGTACGGCACGCCCTTGGTGGCGCACCCGGTCAGCGCGACGGCTGCGACCGCGGTAACCCCTGCGAGGACCCGAGAAACCGATGACACAGCGTTAGCCAGCCCCCAATCCGGACATCAACACCTGACAAGGTACCGGTCGGTGTCCACCGCCCGCACGTGGCGTGCGACGCGCGGACGTGGATAATGACGCTGGAACACCGACGTTGGCCGACATCGGCGTCGGGCTTGAGGAAAGGATACGCAACGTTATGGCACAGCGAATCGCGATCGTTACCGGGGCTGCTCGCGGGATCGGCGCCGGAACCGCCAAGCGCCTGGCCAGCGACGGCATGGCCGTCGGGGTGCTCGACCTGAACGAGGCCGACGGCGCGCAGACCGTCGCCGAGATCGAGAAGGCGGGCGGGAAGGCGATCGCGGTTGGCGCCGACGTCAGCAACGCGGACCAGGTCCAGGCGGCTGTCGACCGGGTGGCCGCCGAGCTTGGCGAGCCGACGGTGCTGATCAACAACGCGGGCGTGACGAGGGACAACCTGCTGTTCAAGATGTCGGAGACCGACTGGGACATGGTGCTGAACGTCCACCTGAGGGGCGCCTTCCTCATGACGCGCGCGACCCAGAAGTACATGGTCAGCGCCAAGTGGGGCCGGATCGTCAACCTGTCGTCGGTGAGCGCGGTCGGTAATCGCGGGCAGGCGAACTACTCCGCCGCGAAGGCCGGCATGCAGGGGCTGACGAAGACGCTCGCGATTGAGCTCGGCAAGTTCGGCGTCACCGCGAACGCCGTGGCGCCCGGGTTCATCGTCACCGACATGACCGCGGCCACCGCGGCCAGGCTGGGCGTGTCATTCGAGGACTTCCAGGCCGGCGCGGCGCAGACGATCCCGGTGCAGCGGGTCGGCCTGCCGGAGGACGTGGCGAACGCGATCTCGTTCTTCGTGAGCGAGGCGGCCGGCTTCGTGTCCGGCCAGATCCTGTACATCGCCGGCGGACCCGTCTCGTAGGAAAGGGGCAGGGCGTTGACCACCGATACCGATCTCCGCGACCGGGTGCGCGCGTTCCTCGCGGAGCACGACCCGGCGACGACTCCGGCAGCGGAGTTCAACAGTGCCAGGTTCGACGCCGGGCTGGCCGCCGCGCACTACCCGGCCGGGCACGGCGGCCTCGGCCTGTCCCGCTCGCTGCAGCCGGCGGCCGACGAGGAGTTCGCCAAGGGCGGCGCCCACGACCTCGACCCGCGGCGCAACGTCATCGGCCTCGGCATGGCCGCGCCGACGATCATCGCGTTCGGCACCGACGAGCAGAAGACCCGCTGGCTGAAGCCGCTGTGGACCGCCGAAGAGATCTGGTGCCAGCTCTTCAGCGAGCCCGGCGCGGGCAGCGACCTGGCCGGCCTCGGGACCCGCGCCGTCAGGGACGGCGACGAGTGGATCGTCAACGGCCAGAAGGTGTGGACCTCGCTCGCCCACGAGGCGCGCTGGGGTTTGCTGCTCGCCCGCACCGACCCGGACGTGCCCAAGCACGCCGGGCTGAGCTACTTCGTCATCGACATGCACCAGCCGGGTGTCGAGGTGCGCCCGCTCCGGCAGCTCACCGGCCAGGCGGAGTTCAATGAGGTGTTCCTCACCGATGCCCAGGTGCCGGACGCGAACCGGCTCGGCGACATCGGCGCGGGCTGGCGCGTCGCGCAGACCACGCTGATGAACGAGCGGGTCTCGATCGGCAGCTCCCGGTCGGTGCCGAGGGAGCAAAGCGCGATCGCGTTCGCCGCCGCGGACTGGCGCACGCACCCTGAGCTGCGCACTCACGAACTGCACCACCGGCTGCTCCGGCTGTGGGCGGAAGCCGAGGTGGCGCGGCTGGCCGGCGAGCGGCTGCGGCAGCAGCTCGCGGCGGGGGAGCCGGGCCCGGAGGGCTCGGCGGCCAAGCTCGTCTTCGCCCGGCTGAACCAGGAGATCTCCGGATGGGAGATCGACTTCGGCGCGGCGGACGGGCTGCGCTACGACGACTGGACGATGCACCGCGGCTCGGTCACCGACTACGCCCGCGGCCCCGGGTACCGCTACCTGCGCTCGCGGGGCAACTCGATCGAGGGCGGCACCTCCGAGGTGCTCCGCAACATCATCGCCGAGCGCGTCCTCGGCCTGCCGCCTGAGCCCCGCACCGACACCGGCGTCGCGTGGAAGGATCTGCCCCGCTGATGGCTCACACCGTTGACCTTCTCTATTCCGATACGGAACGTACGCTCGCGGCTGCCCTCGCCGATCTCCTCTCGTCCCGTGCGCAGCCCTCCGACGTGCTGGCGAGGACCGAGAAACCGGACACGTACGACCTGGACCTGTGGCGCACTGTGGCCGCGGAGATCGGCCTGGCGGGCCTGCTGATCCCTGAGCCGCTTGGCGGCGCCGGCGCCTCCTACCGGGAACTCGCCGCCGCCGCCGAGCAGTTCGGCGCCGCCGTGGCGCCGATCCCCTACCTGGGCAGCGCGGCCGTGGCC
>NZ_JBARCR010000662.1:0-4153 GCF_049794275.1 Trebonia sp. | reverse complement strand
GGCCCCGACCACGCTGGCCGCGACCACGCTGGCCGCGCCCGCGCCGGCCGAGGGCGGTGGCGGACGCTCGCCAACGTCGGCCCCGTGGTCTCCGAGGCGATGGCGGTGAACGCCGTGCTGCGCGCCTTCGCCGGCTACATCCTGTTCCTGCTCGCGTTCCTGCTGCGCAGCCTGGAATTCGGCCCGCCAGGCCACCCGGTGTCGCACAACTTCGCCCTCGGCGTACTGGCCGTCGGCCTGACGACGGGCAGCCTCGCGTCAATGCTCCTCGGCTCTTTCTTCCGCGGCCGGGCCCCGCACCTGATCATGTTCAGCGTGCTGGCGATCGCGCCGGTGATCACCATCGTGTGCGCCGTCACATTCGGGCTGTGGGCGGCCGCGGTCGTCGAGTTCACCGCGATCTTCTGCGCCAGCCTGGCCAAGCTCGGCCAGGACTCGATCGTCCAGCGGGAGATCGGAGACGAGATCAGGTCGTCGACGTTCGCGGTGTCCGAGACGCTCAACCAGGTGGCCAACGTGGCAGGCGGCCTGGCCGGCGTGCTGGTGTCCATGCTGGACAACGGGCAGGCGGGCCTCGCCATCGCCGCTGGGGGCCTCGTTGTGGCGCTCTTCCTGCTCCTCGCCAGGCGACGCCAGCGCGTCCGCGTCGCGGCTCGCGCCATGCCTCAGCCGGCCCGCTAACCACGATCTTCGAACAGATGGTGCCTAACTGCCGTCCTGAAGCGGACGAGAGCTGGCGAGGGCCGCGACACGCGGGACAATAACCAGGCTAGGCTCAGCGGAGTGGGCGCAGTCCAAGGGCCCAGCCAACCGGGTATCGGTCTGACGGGTACACAGCCGTGCGGGTCAGGTCTCCAGGTCCCCCGCGACCGCGCGCAGCAGCGAGGCGATCTGCTTGGCTTCCTTGGGGTCCGGGTGCTTGCCGCGCCGGTAATCGTCGGAGATGCCGTCCAGCATCTTCATGAGGTCCTCGATGATCGGGATCATCTCGTCGGGCTTCTTGTGGGGGTGCTTGGCGGCGGCGACGGCCGGCGGTGCCTCGAGTAGCCGCAGCTGCAGCGCCTGCGCGCCCTTGCGTCCCTCCACGATGCCGAACTCGACTCGCTGTCCCTTCGCGAGCGCGGTCGTTCCCGCCGGCAGAGCGGAAGAATGCACGAACACCTCGCCCCCGTCATCGCGGGCGAGGAAGCCGAACCCCTTTTCGGCGTCATACCACTTGACCTTGCCGATAGGCACGAGCACGACCTCACGTCGTTAGGAACTGATCACCCGGGCGGCCGTGATCGCCAGCCAGATGTTATGGGCGCTTTCTAGGCTATCGGTACCGCACGGGTAATGGCAGCAGGGTTATCTTGCCTCAAGCGCCCCCCGGTGCGTGGCGACACGCCGGTTAGGGGGTCACGGCCTCACACGTTCGGATGGTGCTGGGACGGGATCGCGTGCGAGGCCGTGAGTCCACAGGCGGATCTTCTACCCCGGTCCAAGATCGCAGTACCGCCATACCCAGGGGCTATGGCAGGAAAACACGACAGCGGCCCGGGTATCCGGGCCGCTGTCGGCGTGGTTCGGAGCGCTGGACTAGAAGTCCATGTCGCCGCCGCCAGGGGCGGCGGGCGCCTTCTCCTTCTCCGGCTTCTCCGCGATGACTGCCTCAGTGGTGAGGAACAGTCCGGCGATGGACGCCGCGTTCTGCAGAGCCGAACGGGTGACCTTCGCCGGGTCGATGATGCCGGCCTTGAACATGTTGACGTACTCGCCGGTGGCGGCGTTCAGGCCCTCGCCTGCCGGCAGGGTCTTCACCTTCTCCACCACGACGCCGCCCTCGAGACCCGCGTTCACAGCGATCTGCTTCAGCGGCTCCTCCAGGGCGCGGCGCACGATCGCAGCACCGGTCGCCTCGTCGCCCACCAGCTCGATCTTGTCGAAGACGGTGCGGGCCGCCTGCAGCAGCGCGACGCCGCCGCCGGGCACGACACCCTCCTCGACCGCGGCCTTGGCGTTGCGCACCGCGTCCTCGATGCGGTGCTTGCGCTCCTTCAGCTCGACCTCGGTCGCCGCGCCCGCCTTGATGACGGCCACGCCGCCCGCGAGCTTGGCCAGCCGCTCCTGCAGCTTCTCGCGGTCGTAGTCCGAGTCGGTGTTGTCGATCTCGGTGCGGATCTGGTTGACCCGGCCAGCGATCTGGTCCGCGTCACCCGCGCCGTCGACGATTGTGGTCTCGTCCTTGGTCACGACGACCTTGCGCGCCCGGCCGAGCACGTCCAGGTCGACGCTGTCCAGCTTGAGGCCGACCTCTTCGCTGATGACCTGGCCGCCGGTCAGGATGGCGATGTCGCCAAGCATGGCCTTGCGTCGGTCGCCGAAGCCGGGCGCCTTCACCGCGACGGACCTGAACAGCCCGCGCATCTTGTTGACGACCAGGGTGGCCAGCGCCTCGCCATCGACGTCCTCGGCGATGATCACCAGCGGCTTGCTCGACTGCACGACCTTGTCGAGCAGCGGGAGCAGGTCCTTGTTGGCGGAAATCTTCGAGTTGACGATGAGGATGTACGGGTCCTCTAGGACCGCCTCGAGACGCTCCGGGTCGGTGACGAAGTACGGCGCGATGTAGCCCTTGTCGAAGCGCATGCCCTCGGTGAGCTCGAGCTCGAGGCCGAAGGTGTTGGACTCCTCGACGGTGATGACGCCTTCCTTGCCGACCTTGTCCATGGCCTCGGCGATCATCTCGCCGATCGCCGTGTCCCCGGCCGAGATGGACGCGGTGGAGGCGATCTGCTCCTTGGTCTCCACGTCCTTGGCGAGATTGGACAGTTCCTCGCTCACCCGCTCGACGGCCACCTCGATGCCGCGCTTGAGCGACATGGGGTTGGCGCCGGCGGCGACGTTACGCAGGCCCTCGCGCACCAGCGCCTGGGCGAGCACGGTCGCCGTCGTCGTGCCGTCTCCGGCGACGTCGTCGGTCTTCTTCGCTACTTCCTTGACTAGCTCGGCACCGATCTTCTCCCACGGGTCCTCGAGCTCGATCTCCTTGGCGATGGATACTCCATCGTTGGTGATCGTGGGTGCGCCCCACTTCTTCTCGAGTACCACGTTCCGGCCCTTGGGGCCGAGGGTTACCTTCACGGCGTCGGCGAGCTGATTCATGCCGCGCTCGAGGCCGCGCCTGGCGTCCTCGTCAAACGCGATCATCTTCGCTGCCATTGGTTCCAGTCCTCCGTGGCTTACGTGCGGACCGGCCGACGCCCGCGACGGACGGCATTTCCCGGCAGCAGTCCTGTCCTGCTCCGAGCAATGCCTCGTCGCCCGATCCCGCCGTATGGCTGTCACTCTCACAGGGAGAGTGCCAACGCCATGTTTAGCACTCTCAGGGGGAGAGTGCAAACGCCGCGGCGGCGTACTGGGCGTTCTCGACGGAAGGACACTGGTCATGAGGATCCTGGTGACCGGGGGTGCGGGCTTCATCGGCTCGCACTACATCAGGACGCTGCTGACCGGGGGCTAGCCCGTGCCCCCTGAGCCGACGGGCTGACTGGACGCGCTAGCTCAGTGCGGCGAGCTGGTCCGCCAGCCACCGCTGCGGCGCCTGGGCGGAGGCGGCGGCGGTGACCGCGGCGCTCCGCCGCTGCCGTTCGCCGGCCGCCATGCACAGCCCGGCGTGCAGGGCCTCGGCGGTCGCCGACACGTCGTACGGGTTGACCAGCAGCGCGCTGTCGCCGATCAGCGAGGCCGCGCCCGCCTCCCTGGACAGCACGAGGGCGCAGCCGCGCTCGCTCAGGATCGGACCCTCCTGGGCGACCAGGTTCATGCCGTCTCTGATCGGGTTGACGATCATCACGTCGGCGAGCCCGCAGGCGGCGAGCGAACGGGGGTAGTCGTCCTTGAGGTCGAGGATCAGGGGATCCCAGTCGTCGGTCCCGAACTCCGCGTTGATCTCCCTGGCCAGGTCGTGCACGCGCTCGGTGTAGGCGCGGTACTCGGCCAGCCCGGACCGGGACGGGTAGGCGAGCGCCAGGTGCACCACCTGGCCGCGCCACTGCGGCCTGGTGGCCAGCAGCTCGCGGTAGGCGGCCAGGCCGCGCAGGATGTTCTTGGACAGCTCCGTGCGGTCGATGCGGACGATGACCTGCCGCTCGCCCACCGGACCGGACAGCAC
>NZ_JBARCR010000661.1:0-6749 GCF_049794275.1 Trebonia sp. | reverse complement strand
CGCCGGGCGACTGCGCGCGGCAGGTCGTGGTCACGCCCGCATGCGGGCTCGCCGGCGCGTCGCCCGCGCAGGCGCGCGAGGCGCTGCGGTGGGTGCGGGAAGCGGCGCGCATCCTGCCGGAGATGATGGGGGAGCTGGCGTTATGGAACTGGACGAGGCGCGGCAGCGGCACGCGGAGCTGAGCGAGAAGCTGCGCGACGCGCAGTACAGGTACTACGTCCTCGACGCGCCGACGATCGCCGACATCGAGTACGACACGGACATGCGGGCGCTGGAAGCGCTCGAGGAGCAGTTCCCCGAGCTGCGCACCCCGGACTCGCCGACGCAGAACGTGGGCGGCGGGCTGTCCACCCTGTTCACGCCGGTGGAGCACCTGGAGCGGCTGCTCAGCCTGGACAACGTCTTCTCCGAGGAGGAGTTCGCCGCCTGGACCGACCGGGCCGCCAGGCTCGGCGGCGCCGGACCGTACCTGTGCGAGCTGAAGATCGACGGGCTGGCGATCGACTTGGTGTACGAGCGCGGCCGGCTGGCGCGCGCCGCCACCCGCGGGGACGGCCGGACCGGCGAGGACGTGACGCTGAACGTCCGGACGATCAAGTCGGTCCCTGACCGGCTCACTGGGGACGGTGTACCCGAGGTGCTCGAGGTCAGGGGCGAGGTGTTCCTGCCCGAGGCGGCGTTCGTGCGGCTGAACGAGTCGCTGCAGGAGGCCGGCAAGCCGGCGTTCGCCAACCCGCGGAACGCGGGGGCCGGCTCGCTGCGGCAGAAGGATCCCCGGGTGACCGCTTCCCGTGGCCTGGGCGCGATCGTGCATGGCATCGGCCGCGTCGTGGGGGCGGGGGACGGCGAAATCAGCGGCGCCGCGGCCGGACCGAGCGAGGCCGGGCACCTGGAAGGGGCGCCGGACACGCAGTCCGGCTGGTACGCGCAGCTGCGCGAGTGGGGGCTGCCGGTCAGCGACCGGTACAAGGTCTTTTCCAGCCTTGATGAGGTCAAGGCCTACATCGACTACTACGCGGACCCAGCGCACCGGCACGAGACGCCGTACGAGATCGACGGTGTGGTCGTGAAGATCGACTCGCTCGAGACGCAGCGCGCGATGGGCGCGACCAGCCGGGCGCCGCGGTGGGCGATCGCCTACAAGTACCCGCCCGAGGAGGTGAACACCCGGCTGCTCGACATCCGGGTTAACGTCGGGCGGACCGGGCGGGTCACCCCGTACGCGGTGATGGAACCGGTCAAGGTCAGCGGATCAACGGTCGACCGGGCGACCCTGCACAACGAGGACGAGGTCAAGCGTAAGGGCGTGCTCATCGGCGACATGGTGGTGCTGCGCAAAGCCGGCGAGGTGATTCCCGAGGTGGTCGGCCCGGTATTGGAGCTGCGCGCCGGCGGCGAGCGGGAATTCGTCTTTCCCGCCGAGTGCCCGGCGTGCGGCACGCGGCTCGCCAGGGACGAGGGCGAGGTCGACTGGCGCTGCCCGAACACCGTGTCGTGCCCCGCGCAGCTGCGCGAGCGGCTGTTCCACCTGGCGTCGCGCAGCGCGCTCGACATCGAGGTGCTCGGCTACGAGGCGGTCGTCGCGCTGCTCGACTGCGGGCTGGTGGCGGACGAGGGCGACCTGTTCGCGCTGACCGCGGAGAAGCTCGGGACCTGCGCGTTCTTCGTGAACAAGGCCGGCGGGCTCAAGGTCAACGCCCGCATGCTGATGATGAACCTGGACGAGGCCAAGACCAGGCCGCTGTGGCGGGTGCTCGTCGCCCTGTCGATCAGGCACGTGGGGCCGACCGCGGCGCGGGCGCTGGCCGACGCGTTCGGCTCCGTGGACGAGATCGCGTCCGCGTCCGCGGACGCGCTGGCGATCGTGGACGGTGTCGGACCGACGATCGCCGCCTCGGTCGTGGAGTGGTTCACCGTCGACTGGCACGTCGCGATCGTCGACAAGTGGCGGCTGGCCGGGGTGCAGCTCGCGACGCCGGGATTCGACCCGTCCGCGGCGTCGTCCCGGCTGCTCGCGGGCGTGACGGTGGTGATCACCGGCACGCTCCCCGGTCTCACCAGGGACGAGGCGGCCGAGGCGGTCCGCGCGGCAGGCGGCAAGGTGTCGTCCTCGGTGTCGAAGAAGACGAACTTCGTGGTGGCAGGCGAAAACGCGGGCTCGAAGTACGACAAGGCGGTGGAGCTGGGCGTCCCCATCCTCGCCGAGGACGCCTTCCGCGCGCTGCTAACCCGCGGCCCGGACGCCGTCCCGGCTTCCGCCACCGTCTCGGAAGCCGCTGAAAGCTAATGGCCGGCGAGCCGCGCGTCTAGGTATCACTTCCGGCCCTGATTCCCATCTTCGTATCACTTCCGGCCCTTTTGCTGTCCGATTTGCCGGAATTCAGGGGCCGAATCCGATACGAAGATGGCTAGCGGGCCCAGCGGAGGATCAACGGATCGCGGGCTGTTGCCAGTTCGATCAGGCCGCGCCGGGTCCTTGGCGACACCGGGCCGAGCGGGGCGCGGGTCCGGTCCGAGGCGACGATGCCGCCCTCGGCCAGCAGGATCTTCTGCGCGCGCAGCCCGCATTGGCGGTTCTCGAAGTGGATGAGCGGCAGCAGATCCTCCCAGGCACGCACGGCGCCGGCCCGGTCGCCCGACAGGTAGCCGTGGACGATCCAGCTGAGTTCGGCGGGGACCATCGAACTTGGCATGGTGCCCATGGCCCCGGCGTCCAGGTCCGGGATCAGGGTGACCGACTCTTCGCCGTCGAATGGGCCGGGCAGGCTGCTGCCGAGGGCGCTGACCAGCGAACTCAGCTTGTCCGCGGCCTGCGGCACCTCGATCTTGGCGTACTGCACCTGAGGGACCTGCTTGACCAGGTCGATCAGCAGGCTGGCGGGCAGCGGGGTCGCCGACAACGGCGCGTCCTGCACCATGATCGGGATGTCGATCGCGTCCGCCACCCGCGAGAAGTACTCGATCACGGCGGGGCCGGGCACGGTCAGCGTGGCGCCGAAGAACGGCGGCATGACCATTACCATCGCCGCCCCCATGTCCTGCGCGGCGCGGCTGCGCGCGGCGGCGACCCGGACGCTGTAGTGGCTCGTGGTGACGATCACGGGAACTCGTCCCGCCACGCGTTCGAGAAGCGCGCGGGCGATCGTGTCGCGTTCGGCGTCGGTCAGCGAGAACTGCTCGGAATAGTTGGCGAGCAGGCACATCCCGTCGACCTCGGCGTCTACCAGGTAGTCCGCGACGCGCGCCGTGCCGTCGAGGTCAACGGTCTCATCATCATGGAAGATCGTCGGCACGACTGGCACGACGCCGCTCAGGGGTGCGTCCATAGCCGCATTCTCCCGCTGGGTATCGAGGGGAGCACGGGCAAGGTATTGGTTACAGGTTCCGCGAGCATCAACCCTAGGATTGTGGGCATGTCCATTACCCGTGACGAGGTGGCCCACCTGGCCCGGCTGTCGAGGCTCGCGCTCAGCGACGAAGAGCTCGACCACCTGGCCCCGCAGCTCGACCAGATCATCTCGGCGGTCGCGCAGGTGCAGGAAGTAGCGGCGGAAGGCATTCCGCCGACCTCGCACGCGACCGGCCTGACCAACGTGTTCCGCGACGACGAGCCGGCTCCCTGCCTGACGCCGGAACAGGCGCTCAGCGGCGCGCCCGAGGTCGAGCTGCAGCGCTTCAAGGTGCCGCGGATCCTGGCCGAGGAACCCTGACGGGAAGAGAGACATGGACGAGCTCATCACGATGACCGCGGCGGAGCTGTCCGCCGCGATGGCCGCCGGCGACGTCTCTGCCGCCGACGTCACCGAAGCGCACCTGGACCGGATCGCCGCTGTCGATGACAGGGTCAAGGCGTTCCTGCACGTGGCAGCCGACGACGCCCGCGCGCGGGCGCGGGAGGTAGACGCCAGGCGCAAGGCCGGCGAGCCGCTCGGCCCGCTGGCCGGCGTCCCGGTCGCGGTCAAGGACCTGTTCACCACCATCGGGATGCCGACCACCTGCGGCTCGAAGATCCTCGGGGACTGGCACCCGCCGTACGAATCGACGATCACGCAGCGCCTGAGGAACGCGGGCGCGATCCTCATCGGCAAGACGAACATGGACGAGTTCGCGATGGGCTCGTCGACGGAGAACTCCGGCTTCGGGCCGAGCCACAACCCGTGGGACCTGGCGAAGGTGCCCGGCGGATCGTCGGGCGGCTCCGCCGCCGCGGTCGCCGCTCACATGGCGCCGCTGGCGCTCGGCACTGACACCGGCGGCTCGATCAGGCAGCCCGCCGCAGTGTGCGGAATCGTCGGCACCAAGCCCACCTACGGCGGGTCGTCCCGGTACGGAGTCGTCGCGTTCGCTTCTTCCCTGGACACCCCGGGCCCGCTCGGAAGAACTGTTCTTGACGCCGCGCTGCTGCACGAGGTGATGTCCGGGCACGACCCGATGGACTCGACCTCAATCAACGCGCCGGTGCCGCCGGTCGTCGAGGCGGCCAGGCACGGCGACGTGGCCGGGCTGCGGATCGGCGTGGTCACCGAGTTCGCCGGCGACGGCTACCAGCCGGGCGTGATGGCCCGGTTCACCGAGGCGGTCGAGCTGCTCGAGTCGCTGGGCGCCAAGGTCACCGAGATCAGCTGCCCGCACTTCAAGTACGCGCTGCCGGCGTACTACCTGATCGCGCCTAGCGAGGCGTCGTCCAACCTGGCCAGGTTCGACGGCATGCGGTACGGGCTGCGGACCGGCAGCGGCAGCGCGGAAGAGGTCATGGCGGCGACCCGCGCGGCGGGCTTCGGCGCCGAGGTCAAGCGCCGGATCATGCTCGGCACGTACGCGCTGTCCAGCGGGTACTACGACGCCTACTACGGCAAGGCGCAGCAGGTGCGGACGCTGATCATCCAGGACTTCGACGCGGCGTTCGGGCAGGTGGACGTCCTGGTGTCGCCGGCGACGCCGACAACCGCCTTCCCGATCGGGGAGCGGGCCGACGACCCGATGGCGATGTACCTGGCCGACCTGTGCACGATCCCGACCGACCTGGCGGGCAACGCCGCCATCTCGGTCCCGTGCGGGCTGGCCGACGAGGACGGCCTGCCGGCCGGGCTGCAGGTAATGGCGCCGCCGCTGGCCGACGACCGGCTGTACCGGGTCGCCGCGGCGGTCGAGGCGGCGTTCAACGAGCGGTGGGGGCACCCGCTGCTCGCCGATGCGAAGGGACTGTCGGCCCGATGACCGTCACGTACGAAGAGGCGCTGCAGAAGTACGAGCCGGTGTTCGGGCTGGAGACGCACGTCGAGCTCGGCACCACGACCAAGATGTTCTGCGGCTGCCCGACGACGTTCGGCGCGGAGCCGAACTCGCACGTCTGCCCGGTCTGCCTGGGGCTGCCCGGCTCGCTGCCGGTGACGAACCGGGTGGCGATCGAGTACACGATCAAGATCGGGCTGGCGCTGAACTGCTCGATCGCGTCGTGGTGCCGGTTCGCGCGGAAGAACTACTTCTACCCGGATATGCCGAAGAACTTCCAGATCTCCCAGTACGACGAGCCCCTGTGCGTCGACGGGTACCTGGACGTCCTGGTCGGTGGCAGGACGGTGCGGGTGGGCATCGAGCGGGTGCACCTGGAGGAGGACACCGGCAAGTCGCTGCACGTCGGCGGCGCGACGGGACGCATCCAGGGCGCCGACTACTCGCTGGTCGACTACAACCGGGCCGGCATCCCGCTGGTCGAGATCGTCACCAGGCCGGTGCCGGGCACCGGGTTCCTGGCGCCTGAGGTCGCCCGCGCGTATGTCACCGAGCTGCGCGACCTGCTCCGCTCGCTCGGCGTCTCGGACGTGCGGATGGAGGAGGGCTCGCTGCGCGCCGACGTGAACACGTCGCTGTCGCCGCGCGGTTCTGACGTGCTGGGGACGCGGACCGAGACGAAGAACGTGAACTCGCTGCGCTCGGTGGAACGAGCGGTGCGCTCGGAGGTCTCCCGGCAGGCCGAGGTGCTCGACTCCGGCGGGCGCGTGATCCAGGAGACGCGGCACTTCCACGAGGAGAGCGGCGTGACCACGTCCGGCCGGTCGAAGGAGGAGGCGCAGGACTACCGCTATTTCCCCGAGCCCGACCTGGTGCCGGTCGCGCCGCCCCGCGACTGGGTCGACTCGATCGCCGCGTCGCTGCCCGAGCTGCCCTCGGCGCGGCGTGCCCGGCTGATGTCGGCGTGGTCGCTGTCGGAGCTGGAGTTCGAGGCGCTGCGGAACGCCGGCGCGCTCGGCGCGGTGGAGGCGACGGTGGCCGCCGGCGCCTCTCCGGCTGACGCCCGCAAGTGGTGGCTGGGTGAGCTGGCCCGCCGCGCGAACGACATGGGCATCGAGGTATCCGCCCTGCCGATCACGCCTGCCGACGTGGCGCGGATCTCCGAGCTGGTGGCCGCCGGGTCGCTGAACGACCGGCTCGCCCGCCAGGTCATCGAGGGCGTGCTGGACGAAGAGGGCACGCCGGACGAGGTGGTGGCCGCCCGCGGCCTGGCCGTGGTCAGCGACGACTCGGCGCTGCTGGCCGCGATCGATGAGGCCATCGCGGCCAATCCCGATGTCGTGGCCCGCATCCGCGACGGCAAGGTGCAGGCAGCCGGCGTCCTGGTCGGCGCGGTCATGAAGGCCACCCGCGGCCAGGCCGACGCCGCCCGCGTCCGCGACCTCATCATGGAACGCCTCAGCTGAGCCGCGGCTTCGCGCCCCTGCCCGTTTTCCTTATCCCGAACGGGCTCGTGG
>NZ_JBARCR010000660.1:0-4524 GCF_049794275.1 Trebonia sp. | reverse complement strand
CTTCTGTCCTGTGGCCGCAGAGTCCCCGGATACGGTGATCTCGATGACCTGGTAGCCGGGCAGCGGGGCCGGCGGGTGCTGGAGCATGGCCTCCGCGTCGTGGTGCTCCTGGTCGGCGGCGGCCTGGGCTTGGATGGTATCGGCCTGGCTGCCGGTGATCTGCCGGGCGAGGGCGCGCAGCACGCTGGCGCCGGTGACCCAGCCTTCTACGCGCTGCCCGTCCGGGGACAGCACTGGCAGCCCGTCGCGCCCGTAAACTTCCAGCTGGCGCAGCGCCTGGCTGAGCGATTCTGAGGCGAACAGGGCCTGCGGGTCGTGCCGGCAGGTGACCGGCCCGGGGACGGCATCCGTGGATGCCAGTCGGCTGGAGCGCGCCTATCGTGGCATGTTCGGTGCCTGCCCGGCGAGCCGGGTGAGTGGGATCATCACCGTATGGCTGTGACTCATGGGCGTGTCGCTTTGGTCACCGGCAGCTCGCGGGGGCTGGGGGCGGTGATCGCGCGGCGGCTGGCCCGTGACGGTTTCGCTGTCGCGGTCAATGGCCGGCCCGGCGACGAACAGGCAGCTGCGATCGGCCGCGCCATCTGTGCTGACGGCGGCGCCGCGGCGGGCTTCTGCGCCGATGTCACCGACGAGGACCAAGTCGCCGGGCTGGCCGCCGCGATCGCCGGCCGCCTCGGCCCGGTCGATGTGCTGGTCCTCAACGCCACCGGCCCGCAACCCGAAGCCGCAGTGACCGAGGTCACCTGGGCCGGCCACCTGGCCCAGCTGGACTTCTTCGTCAAGAGCCCGGTGCTGCTCGGCCGGGCCGTCCTGCCCGCAATGCAGGCCCGGCGGTACGGCCGCATCGTGCACATCGACTCCGAGGTCGCTCACCGGCCGCCCCCGGGCAGGTCAGCCTACGCCACCGCCAAGAGCGCACAGATCGGCCTGACACTCAGCTGGGCCCGCGAACTGGCCCCGTCCGGCATCACCGTGAACACGGCCGCGCCCGGTTTCATCCCCGTGGAGCGCCACGCCGATGTCCCTGCCAGCGCCAAGGACGCCTACCTCGCATCGGTGCCCGCCGGACGGATGGGAACCCCCGCCGACATCGCCCACGCCGTGAGCTTCCTCGCCTCCGAAGACGCCGGGTTCATCACCGGCCAGCGCATCGTCATCGACGGCGGCCGCAGCCTCGGCACCTGAACATGACCTCCACGCCATGGCGACCCCCGGGAACCCGAACACTGTGATGCGACACCGAACAAAGCACGCTAGATCCGCCGCTATGCCGCGGATCTTGGTCGGATGCTCAAGGTCATGGCGCCGCGCCCGAATTCCCAGTCTGCGGGGGCACTGGAAGTTTCAGGCTTGGCGCCGCAGGCTGACTGGCGGGATATGGATGGCTGCGTGATGACACTTACCAGGAGTCGAGGTCGTCGAGCGCTGCGGCGAGGAACGCGTCACGGCGAGCAGTGAGGAGCTCCGCGTTCAGGTCTGGGCGGCCAACCTCACCGAGCAGGTCGCCCGGCAGGCAGTAGTCCATGTCGCCAACCGTGCACAGGGCTGCTGCCGCGTCCCAGTATGCCACGTGCTCGGCCGGTCGGCCGGCGGCTTGCTGCCATCCAGTCAGCACCTCGTCGGCGGCCGGGAGTCCGGTAGATGCCAGTGGCGATGATCCGAAGAACAGAGCCACGTCCGAGCGCAAGGTGCCCAGGTCGATGCCGGGTGATCCGGCGCCTGCGGCGTCCCAGTCGATCATGCCGCTGCAGGAATCGCCGATCCAGATGGTATTGCCCTGCCACAGATCGCCGTGCACGAGCACCAACTCGCCGTCTGGCACTGGCAGGCTGGCGATCTGCTCTTCCGCCCTGGCCAGCAGGTGCGACGTGCCGGCTGACGTGCGCCAGGCAGCGAAGTCCATGTCATACAGGGCGCGAGTTCGCAGCTCCAGTCCTGGCCGCGGTGCCAGCGCGACGCTCGCCAGCGCGCCGGCCGCAGCCCCCAGCGCCCGGAGCCGACCGGCCGAAGCGACGCGGGGGATCTTACTGGAGCCAGCCAGTACGGTCATCAGGACCGCCACCGTGCCGGCCGCGCTGCCGTCCAGGTCAGCGGCGATCAGCCGCGGCGCCGGCAGGGCGTGGCCTACTGCGAGTTCCAGCGCCGCGACTGTGGTGAGGAGCTGCCGGCGGTCCAGGTCCGCAGCCGCATCACCGGTCTTCAGCACTACCTCGCAGGTGCTGCCGGCACCGGCCAGGCGCAGCAGCCACGGATTGCCGCCCGCCCGCATCCCCGTCGCGCTCACGACCCGCGCGGAAGGAGCAGCGGCGCGGACCGCCCACCTCAGAACCTGCTCATCCGGACTCGACATGCACCGAGCCTAATGTGAGTCCGTAAGCAATCCGCCGGGCCTGCGTCTTGCCGCAGTGACACAGCCTCGCGGCCGGGCACCCGATGCGGAGGAAACATCAGCCAGCAGATAGCCGCCGCGCGTCTGACCGGCGTTAGGGCGGCTCGAGAGCGACGAGCTTATGCGGTTCCAGCCATGGATAATGGTTGATCCGGGCGCTGAGTTCATCCAGCCGGGTGATGAGTCCGTGGCTGGCTCCGGCGCTGTCGCAGGTGACCATCAGCCGCCGGTGCTTTGGCGGCACCGCGGTGATCGCCGCATCCGTCACCGCGAGGAGATCAGCGGTGTGTCCGACCCGTCGCCGCCCTCGCCCGGCATCCCGGCCAGCGCCTCGGTGGTGTTATCGCAGTAGGCCAGCAAGCAGTAGGCCAGCAATAGGTCAACAGGCCGAGCCTTTGAAGCTGGGCTCGGGAGATGAGGAGGCTGAGAATGATCCGCCGTGACACCTTGCCGGAATACGTCCGGGGATCGCTGTGGGTGCTGCCCACGCTGTCCGCGGCGGCTGCCCTGGCCGCCGGGTCGCTGTTGTCGGTTATCAGCGTCGGGGTGCACACGCCGGTGGCGTTCCAGGGGACTCCCGACGATGCCCGCAACCTGCTGATCGGCATCGCCGGCACGATGGTGACGGTCATCGCCCTGATGCTGGGCCTCACGGTGGTGGCCCTGCAGCTGTCGTCCACCCAGTTCTCGCCCCGGCTGCTGCGCAACTTCCTGCGGGACCGGCCAACCCAGATCGTCCTCAGTGCCTTCGTCGCGACTTTCGCCTACAGCATGGCCGGGTTGTATACGGTCGGCGTGTCCGGCGGCAATCGCACCGCCAGTTTCCCCCGGCTCGCGGTGAGCGGCTCGATCGTGCTGGTCTTCATCAGCCTGGGCCTGCTGGTGTTCTTCGCCGACCACCTCGTGCACTCCATCCAGGTCGATGCGATCATGAACGTGGTGCAGCGCAACACCGTCCTGGTGATCCAGGACGGACTGCTCCTCGGCGGCGAGGACGCACCTGAGGTCCCAGCCGGGGCCACGGCGATCACTTCCCGCCACTCGGGTTACGTGCAGGCGGTGCACTGCCGCACGCTGCTGACGCACGCTGCCAGGCACCGGGCTTGCCTGCGGCTGCGGCCCAGGGTCGGCGAGCACGTGGTCGCCGGGACCACGCTTGCGTGGATCTGGCCCGCTTCCCCAGGCGATCCGGCACCGGACCGGCGGCTCTTCACGAGGGTCCTGGATGCCGGAGTCCGGGTCGGGTTCGAGCGGACCCTGGAGCAAGACGCCGCGTTCGGTATCCGGCAACTGGTCGACACAGCATGCAAGGCACTGTCCCCAGCGGTCAACGATCCCTACACCGCGGTCCAGGCTATCGATCACCTGTCGGTGATCTTTTGCGCGCTCGCCCAGCGGCCCCTCGGAAACCACATTGCCCGCCACCCCGGCGGCGCGGCAGTCATCGTGCCTGGACGGCGTTTTCCCGAATACCTCGCGGTGATGTGCGGCCTCATCCGCCGCTACGGCGCCCGCGAGCCAACCGTGGCCGACGCGCTGCTCCGGCTGCTCGGCGCCTGCGCCGACGTCGCCGGCAACGACCCTGAACTCTGCGCGGCGATCCAGGACCAGGCACACATCATCATCGCCGACGCAGAACGGGAAATCCCTCAGCCTGCCGACCTTATCTCCGCACACGCCGAAGCAGAAACGTTGCGCCAGGCAGTGCTCAGGCACCGGTCCACGGCAGGATGACGACCGGCCAGCCGCACCCTCACCGCCCACCTGGCCTCCGCTACCCCCAGATGGCTGGTTCCGCGCAGCCCACCCCCCACAGGAGGCCCTAGCTCTGCAGAATTCGCCTCCGCCCGCCTCTCTGCCGGTCGTCCGCATCCACCTGCTCTGGGGTCGGCCAGCGCCTCAGGCGGTCAAGATGGCCACGTTTTGTCAGCGGCGAAGGCCGGCCAGCACGTCCGAGATCCGCCGTTCGGCGCGTCAGTCACAGTTCACTTGGTGACCGTGGTCGTGACGCCGAACTGGGATTTCTGCGCGGCATGCAACTGGCAGGGCGTAGTGACCGTGCGAGCTACGGCGGACGATGCCATACATCGTCTTCGTCAATAATGCCCCTCGGCACGCGCGATATCCTCGAC
>NZ_JBARCR010000659.1:0-2377 GCF_049794275.1 Trebonia sp. | reverse complement strand
ACCGCGGCGACCGCGATGAGCGACGCGATCGTGATCCCGGTGATCGTCGTGATCGGGATGGCGGCGTTGCGCAGGATATGCCGCTGGATCACCTGGCGGGCCGGGATGCCGCGGCTGACCGCGGTCTGCACGTGCTCGCGCTCGGCCTCCTGCCGGACCGAGGCCCGGGTGACCCGGGCGACGATGGCCAGCGACGCCGCGGCTAGGGCGATGGCCGGCAGGGTGAAGTGCCTGATGTTGTCCAGGAAGCTGGTGCCGTTCCCGAGCGCTGGGAACCAGCCGAGCTTCACCGCGAACACCATGATCAGCGCGATCGCGGCGACGAACGCCGGGATGGCCGCCGAGACTGCGGTCACCACCAGCACGCCGGTGTCGAGCGGCCCGGACCGGAGCCCGGACACGACGCCCAGGCCGATCCCCAGCACCACGATGATCAGGGAGGCGTACAAGACCAGCCCGGCGGTGGTCCAGATCCGGGACGCGATCAGCGTGGACACGTTCTCCCGGAGCGTGATCGACACCCCCAGGTTCCCGTGCAGCGCGTTGTCCAGCCAGTACCAGTACTGGGCGGGGAACGACTCGTCCAGGTGGTAATGCTGCTCCAGGACCTGGACGCTGCCCGGCGGCAGGGATTGCCCGCCCGACAGCGCAGCCAGGGGGGTCCCAGGCGCCAGGTACAAAGCGCCGAAGATCACGAAGCTCGCCACGAGCAGGCTGGCCAGCAACATGACCAGCCTGCGCGCGACGAAGCGCCAGCGCATCGCTCAGCCCGTCCCGCCCAGCTGGTCGGCCCAGGGCGAGAACAGGTAGGCGGAGGAGGCGATCGCGCCGCTGAGGCCGTGGCCGAGCACCAGCGCGGTGTCCGGCTGGACGTCGGGGATCCCCGGGAGTTGCTGCATCGTCAGCTGCTCGGCCCTGGCCACCAGCGCCGCCCGCCGGTCCGGGTTGGCCGTGCCGCGCGCCTGCTCCAGCGCCGCGGTGATCGCCGGGTCGTTGAAGTTGTCATAGTTCGCCGACCCGCCCGGCAGGTCGAACGCGGCCAGCAGCGCCGCCGGATCGGCGTCGTCGCCGAAGTTCACCCCCGGGAAGGCGTCGACCCCCGCCCTGAACTGGGGGGAGATGAAGAAGTCGATGAAGTCCTGGGCCGACACTGACCTCAGCGCGACCTTCAGCCCAATCGCCTGGGCCGCGGCCTGATAGGCGGCCGTCACCCCGGCGATCACGGCCAGCTGGCTGGTGGTGCCGAAGGTGATCGTCTTCCCGGTGTCCCCGGCCTGCTGGACCAGCTTCCTGGCTGCGGCGATGTCCTGGGTTAGCACCGGCGAGCTGCCGTACGCCCGGGCGAACACCGACTGGCCGTAGCCGAACGTGCCCGGGTTGGATACCCACCGCGGCAGCTGCGCCGCGCCCTGGTAAACCGAGTCGATGATGCCCTGCCGGTTCAGCGCCAGCGACAGCGCCCGGCGCACATTCAGGTTACCCAGCACGCCCTTGAGGCTGGCGATCTCCAGCACGTCGCTCGACCAGCCCGGACCCAGGTAGACGCGCACGGCTCCGCTGCCCTTGAGCTGATCCAGGGTGGGCAGCCCGACGCCGTAGTCCCCCTGGATCGCCCCGGTCAGCAAGCCCGCGGTCACCGACGTGACGTCGGGCACGCCCTTGAGGGTGATCTGCCCGACCAGCGGGCGGACCGAGGGATTCCAGTAGTGCGGGTTGCGGACCGCGACCACGCTCACGCCAGGTGTCCACGACTGGAGCATGTACGCGCCGGTGCACATGATCGACCCGGCCGGGGTGCCGTAGTCCTTGCCTTCCTTCTCGGCGAAGCTCTTCTCGATGATGATCCCCGGCATCGAGGAGAGTTCTCCTTCCAGCCAGTAGTCGGGCTGGGTCAGCTTGACCGTCACCTGGGCCGGGCTGGTCACGGTGACCGAGGCGATCCGGTCCAGCTGGACCGAGTAGTAGCCGCCGAGCTTGGGATTGGCCGCGCGGTCCAGGCTGTAGGCCACGTCGGCGGAGGTCACCGGGTGGCCGTCCCAGAATTTCACCCCCGGCCGCAGCGTGAACACCAGCGTGGTGGGCGACGGGTTCGAGACGGTGGCCAGGCCGGGCTGCAGCGACCCGTCGGGGGCCTGGCGCAGCAGCGACTCACACATCAGGGAGTCGGCCGTGTACTCCGGATAGGCCGCTGAGAAAATGGGGTCAAGCGAGATCACGTCGCGGTTGGTAGCCCAGACCACCGAGGACACTGGCTTGGTCCCCGCCGGGGTGACCGCGGCCAGGCCCGGGCCCGACGGGACATTGCCCGACGGGGTACGGCCCGGCGAGGAGGTCGGCCCGCCGGTGGACCCGGTGCAGGCCGCGACCACCATCGTGG
>NZ_JBARCR010000658.1:0-3967 GCF_049794275.1 Trebonia sp. | reverse complement strand
GTCCGGCACCGTCAGGGCGGCGACGGTCGTAGCGGTCGGCGGCGCGGGCGCCGGCGTCGTGGTCGTCGCTGCGCCGGGCACGAGTGCTTTCACGCGGCTCGCGAAGCCCGGCCGCGCCGCCCGGATGGCGCTGTCCTGGGTGACCCGGGCTGCCTGGGCGCCCTGGATGGCGCTCGGCGGGACGCTGATCGCGGGCCTGAGCGTGATCCGCTGCTCCGGCGGCAGCACGATGTCGTTGCTGCCCGGCAGCACCAGGATCACGGAGTCGCGCTGCCCGGTTCCCGGCGCGGCCACCGTGACCTCCCCGTTGACCGGCACGTCGAGGGTGGTGCCAGGACTGAGCGCCTGGCCGCTGTCCAGCGTGCCGCCGCTCGTCACTGTGACGCTGCCGCCGACAGGCATGGTGACCGTGAATCCGCCGTGCCCCGCTGGCAGGCTGATCTGCATGATCCGGGCGGTCGCCGGGTTCTGCCTGCTGAAGCGGTAGTTCAGCAGCGCGAAGATCAGCGGCGCGATGACCGATACGCCGCCCGCCATGGCGAGCAGCAGGCTGAACCGGCCCTGGTCAACCCCGGGCAGCAGCGCGGCGACGCCGCTCGACGCGGTGAGCACGGTGCCGATGAGCGTGCCGACCGCGGTGATGTTCGTGACCCAGCTGTCGCCCCACGTCCACGCGGAGGCCGCGTACAGCGGCCGTCGCCAGAAATCCTCCTTGTCCAGGTGCGCGTTCCGGCGTCCGGACCGCGGCGGTCGCGCCGGCCGCCTCGACCGGGGCACCCCGAACGCCACCGTGGCGATGATGAGCAGCGCGGCGAGCAGGGCGCCGGAGCAGGCCGGTATCACCAGGTACTGATAGACGGACACGTGACGGTGCACGGCCAGGATGACGTCCAGCTGCGCTTCTGACGCGGCGGCCAGCGGGGACGGCGTGACGACCAGCGTGGCCGACAGCGGCACTTCGGGGAGGCTGGCGCTGAGCGTGACCGCGGTGATCGGCGACGCCGTCTCCCCCGGCCCGCAGTTCGCGGTGACGCTGCTGGCCGGGGTCGCTGGCACCGGTTTGCCGGGCGACGGGGCCGGCGTGAGCTGCAGCGCGAAGGTGACCGGTTCCGCGCACAGCGCCGCGGTGTTCAGGTAAGCGGTCGTCGTCCAGGTGCCTGGATCGCTAGCGGACTGGGTGAGCGCGTCCGCGGTCCCGCTGAGCGGGGCCGGCGTGGCGGCGAAGGCAGGCGCGGCAGTGCCGATCACGATGCCAGCGAGCGCCCCTACCACGATCGACACCGCCACGATCGGCACCGCCACGGCACGACGCATCCGGCACCGGCTACGTCGCGGGGACTTCGGCGGGGAGGTCGGAGGGCTCGGCACTGCGCGGCGCCGGCGTCACGTGGCGGAGCTTGACCGCGATGCCCACCAGGATCAGCAGCAGGGCGATGCCGCCGAGGATGTAAATGTTGCCCCACAGCAGCTGGAAGCCATGCCAGTGGTACTCGACGTACTGCGGCTGGTCGCCGTGCTGGCTGAACAGGATCGGGCTGGTGTTCTTCTGCGCCCACAGGAAGCCGAGCGAGAACTTGCCGAGGTTGCGGGCGTGCTCCCACAGCGCGTCCGGCCAGGCGCCGTACACGAAGATGATGCCGGCGGCGAGCGCGGCGATCCAGCGGGCCCGCCACTTCTCCCTGGCCCGCCAGGCGCGGATCGCGTAGTGGCCGGCGACCGCCACGCCGGGGGCGACCCACACCCAGTGGTGGTCCCAGCTGATCGGCGAGGCGAGCAGCCCGGTCAGCGCGACGGTCAGCAGCGCGACCATGGAGTGCCCGGCGCGGTAGAGCAGCGCCGCGGCCACGATGCCGAGGACGACGGCCACGAAGGCGGCGACCAGCCAGGGCTTGGTGCCGGCGTTGATGGATCCGGCGAACCGCGTGATGATCGCGCGCAGCGACTGGTTGCCTGCCCAGCCGGTGAACCCGGTCCTGTTGCCGTCGGAGAAGACCAGCCCGTGCAGCCACCACTTGGACGAGTCGCCCGGCAGGATCGCGAACCCGATGAGGACGGTCGCCAGGAAGCCGGCCACGGTCATGGCCGCCTCCCTGAACCGCTTCGTGAGCAGCAGGTACGGGACGAAGATCAGCGGCACCAGCTTGATCCCCGCGGCGACTCCGGTCACCGCGCCCGCCCACCAGCGCCGCTTCCCGTTCGCGGTGAACTCCACCTGGGTCAAGTCCCAGATGATCGCCGCCATCAGGATCAGGTTGACCTGGCCCAGGTAGATCGTCCGCACCACCGGCTGCAGCCAGAACGTGACCGCCGCGGCCAGCAGCGTCGCGCCGAGCCGGACCCGGCGGTCCGCGTAGCCGAGGGCGCGGAACGTGAACCACAGCGCCGCCACCAGGCTCGCGATGTTCACGATGACCGACAGCACCAGCAACGGCTTCATCGGGATGAACGAGATCAGCGCGAATACGATCGCGGCGAACGGCGTGTAGGTGAACTTCAGCGCCAGCGAGCTGTACCCGCCCCAGTCGTAGAGGGGCGCGCCCGCGTGCGGGTCGTAGTACGGCTGGACGTGCCGGACGATCAGCCCGCCGTCGCGGTACACGGTCAGGTCCACCGGGTTCAGCGCGCCGGCCTTGCCGCGGAGGACGTCGAAGATCACCCAGCTGGCGAGGATCGCGCAGAACGCGATGGCGCCGACTTTCACGAGCCGCGTCCCTGGGGGGCTGACGGCGACCGAATTCACACCGGTAACGATATCGTGGTGGCATGTCAACGCTGACCGAACCCGGAACGGGGTCCGCACTCGCCACGCGGCTGGAGCGGGTCCGCATGGCCAGCTTCGGCGCCCTGACAATGCTGGTCCTGCAGTTCGTCATCGGGACGGCGTACAACCTGTACGGCACGGCCCCGACCGCGAAGAAGTCCGTCGGACTGTTCTCCAGCCCGCTGCTCGCGATCCACGTGATCCTCGGCATCCTGCTGGTCATCGTGGCCGCGATGCTGGTGGTCCGCGCGGTTCAGGCGAAGTCGGGCGCGGTGCTGGCCACGTCCATCGCCGGACTCGTCGCCATTCTCGCCGCGGGCGGCGCCGGATCGTCGTTCGCGCAGGACGGCGCCGACGGCGCGTCGCTCGGCATGGCGATCGCCACCGCGGTCGCGATGCTCTGCTACGCCGCCAACCTGGTGATCATTCCGCACGGCAAGCGGCAGGGATGAGCGTCGAGAACCTGGTCTCCTCGGGGCCGCTGATCCTGGCGATACCGGTCGCCGCGGCGGCCGGCGCGTTGACGTTCCTGTCCCCCTGCTGCCTGCCGCTGGTGCCCGGCTACCTCTCGTACATCACCGGCATGTCCGGCGTCGGCGCGGAGGGCGCGGCGGTCACGGGCGGCGGCACCGCCGCCGTTGCTGTCGCGGAAGGCGGCAGCGGCGGCGTCACGACCGCCACGGTCACGACCAGTGACACGCCGGGTTCGGCGCCCACCGGACGGGCCGTCGCGGGGACCGCGCTGTTCGTCCTCGGGTTCTCCGCCGTCTTCGCGGTCTACGGGCTCGCGTTCGGCGGGCTCGGCCACCTGCTCCGCGCCCATAACACCGGGTTCACTCAGGTCCTCGGGGTGATCACGATCCTGCTCGGGCTGATGTTCGCCGGGGCGTTCGACCGCTTCAGCTTCGCCGGCCGGATCTTCCGGCCCGCGGCGCGGCCGCGGGCCGGGCTGGCCGGGGCGCCGCTGCTCGGCGTGATGTTCGGCTTTGGCTGGACGCCGTGCATCGGCCCCACGCTGACCGCCGTGCTGGCGCTGTCCGAGACGTCGGGCACCGCCGCGCGCGGCGCGTTCCTCGCGTTCGTCTACGGGCTCGGCCTCGGCATCCCGTTCCTGATCGTCGCGGCCGCCTTCCAGCGCGCGGTGAACGTGCTCGGCTTCTTCCGCCGCAACGCGCGGCTGGTCAGCAGGATCGGCGGCGCCTTGCT
>NZ_JBARCR010000657.1:0-4149 GCF_049794275.1 Trebonia sp. | reverse complement strand
CGCAGTCTGTCGCGCCGACCACTAAATGCCGAGGAGCGGTGGCGGAACGACGACGTTTTCCCTGAGCGCGGCGCCCCACATCTGGGTCACGTCGAACACGTTCTGGGCATCCTCGACCGCGACAGCCCACGTATCGGACTCGACGGCGTTCCGGAACTGCGTCTCGTCGCGGAACCAGCACTCGGAGAAGCCGTCGAAGCCTATCTCGGCCTGGCCGGTTTCGCCCTCTTCCCCGATCGGACCGACCACGTGGTTCTGGATGTAGCGATCGATGTCCAGCTTCTTGAAGATCGGACCGTGGACGCGGCGCCAGTGCTCCCGGCCCTCCTCCCGCGTCAGACCTTCCTTGAACCTAACGATCCAGACGACCTTGTACGGACTCGTGGGTCCCTCGATCATCGGGACCTCTTCGATGTGGGCGCTCATGTTCCAGAGCCAGTCCATATCGAACACGTTCGGGCCGTCCTCGACGACTCGCTGCCACGCCGGCGTTGTCATCGCCTGCTGGAAGTCCGCGCGGTCGTTCCACCACGCACACGAGTACCCGTCAAACAGCGTTTCCTCTTCCGCGACTCCGGACACTGCGGGAAGCGGCCCCTGAACGTGGCTCTGAACGTACCCGGCCAGCGGGGAGACCTTCTTCATCGCCGGCCCGTGGTGCCCGGCCCAGTAGTCGCTGGCCTCCTGCCTCCTCATGCCGTTGGGGTAACGCGCGATCCAAACCACCTTGTACATGTCCACACCTTCCTATCTGGCCTGGTGGAGGGTTGCCGGGTTGCGGCTTGTGCGCTGGCTGGTAAGGGCCCGGTGGGGATATACCACTGACGGTAGTCCCTGCCGTCGGCGGCCCCTAGGGCTGACGCGGTGTCGATTCCGGCAGGAGCCGTCGTGGAGAGGAAGGCTCCGCTGCCGTCTCGGGTGAGATTCCCGGAAGGAGCACCATGGCTGACCATGAGCTAGCTCAGCATGATCGGCGGCTCTTGGGCGTGGTGGCGCGACTCGCGGGCGTTGACCGCGTGTGGGTCACCGATGAGACGCTGCAGGGGGAGTCCCGTTCGACCTTTGCTGTTGCCGCTGGCGGTCAGGAGTTCGTCGTCAAGCT
This sequence comes from Trebonia sp., assembly GCF_049794275.1. Classification (NCBI taxonomy): domain Bacteria; kingdom Bacillati; phylum Actinomycetota; class Actinomycetes; order Streptosporangiales; family Treboniaceae; genus Trebonia; species Trebonia sp. Next base: position 3,047 of record NZ_JBARCR010000657.1, on the reverse strand, counting down.
GGTCCCAGCTGCCGGGCAGGCCATCGATAACCAGTTGCGTCTGGTCCGCATGGTCCGCGACCTGCGCCAGCGGGGCTTTCCCGCGCCCGAGTACGTCGGCGTGGGGGAATCCAGCGGCACCATCTTTACCCTCCAGCGACGCCTGCCAGGCCAGCCCCTGCACCGGGGACCGGGCGAGCAGCCCGCCCCCGGCTTGTTCGCCGCGGTCCTCCCCAGCCTTCTCGCCGCCGTCGAGCTGCAGCGCGATGCAGGCGATCTAGCCCGGCCGCCATGGCCCGCGTGGCTGCTCGACACCATCGAGGCGGGCGGCAACGGCTACTGCCTGCACGCCACTATGTGCCAGGCGCCCCGCACGGCCGCGCTGCTCGACCGTCTGCAGTCGCTGGCCAGGCGCAACCAGTGGGACGAAGCCCGGACGCGGGACGTGGTGCACTTCGACATGAATCCGGCGAACATTCTCCACGCCGGAGGGCGCCTTAGCGGCGTGGTTGACTGGAACATCCCGTTTGACGGTGCCGGGCAGGGCGACCGCGGCTTCGATGTAGCGACCCTGCTGTTTTATACCTACGACATCGAGCAGACCCGGGAAGTGCTGTGGGAACGCGCCCTAGAGCTCAGCGGCCTCGCGTGGACCACGGTGTACCTGTGCCATCTCAGTCTGCGGCAGGTGGAATGGTCGCGACGGCACGCGCCCGGCAGTGCTGACGACGCACGCTTCACGGCCATCGCCGAAGCTGTGCTGGACGACTGCGAGGGGCGAGGCGCGTGACGAGGTGTCCGGCGCCTCATGCCGCTACCGTGACGGTCGCACCGCCATATATACGATTCTCGGCAGAGGTACGCGAACCCCCGGTCAACCGCATAACTCAGCCGACGGCCGGTGACACCGACCGCTCAACGGCAGCAGCACAGAACGCCCAACTGCGAATCTGCGGGCATCTGAACCGTCCGCTCCCCAGGGAGTCGCTGGTTTGCGGGAATGCTGGGCCCTGTTAGCGTGGACGTTGCACCCTCCGCCTAGCGCGGTTCCGCTTGTGAGTGACTACCATTTTCGCAGGTCTGCACAGCGTTTAGCGCGGTTGACCTGAAAAGCGAAAGGTGGGCGGTTCGACCCCGCCCCTGACCACCTACTTAACCAGCGCAAACGTCGTGTCAATCACTTGCGCTTCCCTGGCTTGCTAACGGATTTGCTAACTACAGCTTTTTACGGCCTGAGCGAAGATGTACCCGACGCCAGGCCGCACGTGAGACACACGTCAGGGCTGATGGGGCGCGGGGCGACTTGGCGTCGGGACGAAGAGGCCGCGAGTCGCAGGGGATGCCATATACGGGCCAGATGCAGACGCGACCGGCAGTGGCTCTCATCCCCTTGGCCAGATTCCCGCGACTTGGCGCTCACGTGGACGCCACGAGGAACTGACCGATCACCGGTACGAAGCGCAGTCGCGGATCACTGGTCGCGTTTCGGCGGCTCTTGCTGAAGATACTCGCCGAGACGTCGGTGCAACTCGTCTGCGGACGCTATGTTCTCGTATTCCGCAGGCAGATCCAGTTCGTAAACGGTATCATCTGGCCCCCCGTGAATCTGGAAGGTTGGGTACCCTTCGGGGACCTGCGCCGGTTGACTGTAGGTACCGAGAACATGCCCATTATTGTCGACCACGACTGTGATTTTCATGTTTACATCTCCCAGTCCTGCTGAAACTCGGGAAAATAAACACCCATGATTCTGGCACCGACCGCCTGGTTCCCTAGGTTGGAGATCAGTCCTCCGTAGTACACGGGGCCGGCAGTGGAGCGGACTTGCCCGTAATCCTCGATTACGAGCTTTGTATCGGTGGTCGGTTGGGCAGGGCGATCCGGTGATGCCATACACAATATCGGTCCCCTATTGGGATGGTTGCCCGGTTGCCAGCTAAAGGTGAACCACACGGTCTGACGCCCGGGGGCCACGGTGACGGTGCGGAACACAAAGTCTGCCGGCATAGCCCACTCCTTTCTATGTCGGTTGCGACACGCGTTCAGTGGACCGAAAATTGAGGCACCATTTATCGTTACGGCGTGTCGGTCCAGGAACGCACATTTGTACCGCGCCGAGAAGAAGGTACCCTGAAAAGGGTAATACCTGAATCTGGGACAATTGTCAAGATCTGCGAATCAAGATCTTCCAGATAATTGTTGTTTTTCGGCAAGCAACGGTTCCACGTGCCCCAAAAGCCTTTGGCCTACCCACCCATGACACTAGCAGCCAGCGTTAATGGCTTCTGGAAACCTTCTCGGCGGACGGGTGTACCCGCAGACCCTCCGTGCCAATAGCTCGCTCGCTTGCCGAAGACCATCAGGACGCCAGGACTCCGCAGAATTGCCCGTTGCGCGCCCGGGATTACCCGAAATTGCCGGGCGCCAGGGTGCCGAGCAACTTCTGCAAGGCGGTGTGCGCCGCCGCCGAGGTGTAGAGCCCGATCGCGACGAGCGAAGCGATCAGTGCCGCGACCTGCAGGAATAGTCAACACCTGTGGATCGGCGTGTCACGCGACTTGCTGATCACCAACCTCTGATTCGTCGGGTCGGTCGATGAGCTTGCCGTTCTTGAATCCGCGCCGGCACGGACCAGCGCGACGAGGTGGGGTGCGTTGACGGCCCGCCGACCGGGTCTGTGCTGATTCGATGAGCTTGAACGCCATCGCGACACCGGCGGCGCAGGAGCCGGGGCCCTTGGTGACTCGCTGGCGAAGCCGGAGCTGGCGAGGAAGTTCCACGACAACGCCGTGAGGTCCCTCCCGGAGGAGCGCGCGGCCGAGCTCGCGGCCCGAACGTTCGCCCCTTCCTGACGCTCAGAGCGTCGAGGATCTCACCGTGCTGCTGACCTCGGCTGGGGAGCGCTGAGGTCGAGACAGTTGCCGCTCCTGGACTGCGTAGGTCAGGTGGGTCACCCGCTGCGTCGGCTCCGCGCGGACCGGCTCCAAGGTCACGCGGCCCGCGTCCACGCCCTCGAACAGGCGGATTCCGGAGCCGAACAGCACGGGTGAGAGCGCGATCGCGAACTC
>NZ_JBARCR010000656.1:0-2204 GCF_049794275.1 Trebonia sp. | reverse complement strand
CCGGGCCAGCAGCCCGAAGTCATCACCGAGCAGATGGGCGCACAGTCCGAGAATGCTCCAGCCCGGGCACGGCGAAGGCCGCTGCCAGTCCGCCTGATGCAGGCCCGCGAGCAGGTCATTCAGCCGGTCCCTCTCAACGCCGAATAGGGCGGCATAGTCGTGCGGCGGCTCGGCCGGCGGCGCCGACTCTCCGGGCAGGTCCGTCATTGAATTACGGAGCCAGGCCGCGCATGAGAGTCTCGATGATGTCTCGGTAGGTGGCGGCCGCGTCGGGGGTGAGCACGAGACCCTTGAGCTCGAGCGAGACCGCGCCGTGCACGGCGCTCCAGATCTGCTGCGCCGCCTCGACCGGCTCCGGGGCGGCGATGACGCCCGCGGCGGCGGCCAGTTCCACGTTGCGCACCAGCGCGCTGAACGCCCCGTACGCGTGCTCGTGCACCTCGTCCGAGTCGTGCTCGCGCGGGATCGCGTCCTCGAACATGATCGCGTAGAAGTTCGGGTTGGCGAGCGCGAACTCGCGGTACCGCATGCCGCAGGAGCGCAGCCTGACGGCCATGTCCGGCTCCCTGCCCGACTCGATCGCCTCGCGCAGCCGATCGAACCCCTTGATCAGCAGGACGTCGACGAGGCCGTCCTTGCCGCCGAGCCGGTTGTAGACGCCCATCGGGGCGATCCCTGCCTCGGCCGCGACGGCCCGGATCGTCACCCCGCCGGGGCCCTCCCTGACCAGGACCGCCTCGGCCGCCGCGCACAGTTCGCGCTCGACGTCGGCGCTCGGCGTCCGGCTGCGCCGCACCGGTTCTGTCATGCCTGTCATCATCCCACCTCCGCTGGCGCTTGACAGACTATAGAACGTTGTTACATAGTTATAGCACAACGTTCTTCGAGGAGGGAACCAGATGGAAACACGCAATGACCGCCGGTGGTGGATCCTGGCGGTGCTCTGCCTCAGCGTGCTTCTCGTGGTCGTGGACAACACGATCGTCAACGTCGCGCTGCCGACGATCAGCCGCGACCTGCACGCGTCGACCGAGGCCCTGCAGTGGGTCGTCGACGGGTACACGCTCGCCTTCGCCGGGCTGCTGCTCGTCGGCGGCAACCTCGGTGACCGCCTCGGCCGACGACGGTTCCTGCAGCTGGGGCTGGCGCTGTTCGGCCTGACGTCCATAGGCGCCGCGCTCGCGCAGACCAGTGGCGAGCTCATCGCCGCCCGCGCCGCGATGGGCCTGTCCGCCGCGCTGATCTACCCCGCCACGCTGGCGATCCTCAACAACGTGTTCACCAACCCGCGCGAGCGGGCGACAGCGATCGGCATCTGGTCGGCGGTGTCCGGCCTCGCCGTGGCGATCGGCCCGGTGACCGGCGGCGCGCTGCTGCGGCACTTCACCTGGAGCTCGGTGTTCCTCGTCAACGTGCCCGTGGTCCTCATCGCCCTGGTGGCCGGCCGGCTGCTGCTGCCGGAGTCGCGCGACCCGAAGGCCGGCCGGTTCGACCCGCTCGGCGCCGTGCTGTCCGTCGCCGGGATCGCGCTGCTGACCTGGTCGATCATCGAGGCTCCCGGACACGGCTGGCTGTCGGCGACAACCCTGGGCGGGATCTTCGGCGCGCTGGTCATCCTCGCGCTGTTCGCCGCGTGGCAGGCGCGGCGGCCCGACCCGATGCTGGACGTCCGGCTGTTCCGCAACCCGCGGTTCAGCGCGGCGAGCGTGGCGATCGCGCTGGCGTTCTTCGGGCTGTTCGGCTTCATCTTCATGATCACCCAGTACTTCCAGATCGTCCGCGGTTACGACCCGCTCGACGCCGGGCTCGCGACGCTGCCGTTCGCGGTCATCACCGCCGCGTTCTCGCCGGTCGCAATGATCGTGATGAGGTGGACGGGGACAAAGCTGGTGGTGGCATTCGGGCTGCTGCTGATGAGCAGCGGTTTCATCGTGGCGGCGCTGATGCCGCTGGGCGGCTCGTACTGGACCTGGATCGTCGGCGCGATGGCGCTGATGTCGTCCGGCCTCGCCTTCACCACAGGCCCGGCCACCGAGGCGATCATGGGCGCGCTGCCGCGAGCGAAGGCCGGCGCCGGCTCGGCCGTCAACGACACCACCCGCGAGGTCGGCGGCACGCTCGGCGTCGCCATCGTCGGCTCGGTGCTGAACTCGGGTTACGGCTCGCACGTGGTCACGGCGCTGACCGGGCTTGGCGCTCCGGCC
>NZ_JBARCR010000655.1:0-2178 GCF_049794275.1 Trebonia sp. | reverse complement strand
GCGCGCCACTCTGCGGCCGTCAGGGCTACGCCGATCAGGGGGAGGCCGTCGCGTTCCTCGTGGGTTAGGTGGGCGGTGAGCTGGCTGGTGAGGGCGTCCGTCGCGTCGCCGAGGCTGCTCCCGTCGGGCTCGGCGAATGCTGCGTCGACCGCTGCCAGCAGCGGGTCTATGAGCTGGTGTTCTTCCTCCATGGCGTCGAGGACGGACTGGGCGTGGTCGCTGTGGTCCAGGCGCTGACGGAGCGCGGGCCAGATGATCGTGTCTTCCGCGGTGTGGTGCAGGTGGAGCTGGCGCTTGAAGGTTTCCCAGCCCGCTTGGATAGCGGCGTGACGCGGCGCATCCGCCGACGAGCCGGCCGTGGTGTGCGCCAGGCGTACGAGGTCACGGCGGAAGGCCGCGTGGGCGGCGAGCATGATCGTCAGGTCCGCGTCGCCTGTGCCGTGCCGCGCGGCGTCGGTGCCTGGCAGGTTGCTGGTGGCCATCAGCGTGCTCCGTCCGCGGCCGGGCGCAGGTCCCGCGCCAGCGTGGTGACGCGTCGCAGCGTCCGGACCGTGGTCTCGACGTCGGCAGGCTCGAGCTGCGCCCACACCGGCGTCATGAGGTCCCCGATGCCGCGGCGGATGCGCTCGCGCAGCTCCGCGCCTCGCGGAGCGAGCCTGATGGTCTCGCCGTCGAGCGCAAACAGGCCCTCGGCGATCAGGGCGTCAGCGAGCTCGCCCGCGGACCACAGGTCCAGGTCGAGCCAGTCGCCGAGGTCGCGGACGTACACGTCACGGTCGGCTTCGTCACCACGCACCAGCAGTCGCTGCATGGCGAGGTACGTCTCGCGCGTGGCGCCGGCCTCGGCGAGCACTCCCGCCAGCAGCTTGGTCAGCACGGTCTCGGCCTGGCCGACGACCTGGCCGATCGCCATGCCGACCGGGATGGCGGGACCGTCCTCGATTCGCGTTTCTGTCATCGTCTCGTTCCTTCGCATGTGCTAGACCTTTGTGGATGACCGAACACTTGGAACGCTACCCTCTAGGTAAGTTAATGTCTAGCTTTGCTAGATAATAAGGAGCCGAACGATTATGGAGGAAGCCGGGGACGAGCGCGGCTGGGACGCGGAGCAGGATGGCTCACCGGACCGAGCGCGACGGCGCCTGGAAAGCGAGTTCCTGCTCGCCGTCCGGCGCGCCGGGTCGGTGCTGCAACTGCTCGGCGCGGCGTCCGCCGACAAGATCGGCATCAACGTCACCGACCTGAACTGCCTGAACATCCTGGCCCTCGGCGGGCACCTGACCGCGGGCGAGCTGGCTAAGCGGACGGGACTGACCACGGCGTCGATCACCGGGGTGCTGGACCGCCTGGAAGAGGCCGGATTCGTCCGCAGGGAGCGGGACCCCGGCGATCGCCGGCGGGTGATCGTCCGCCTCGAGGCCGGCCGGGGCATGCGCGATGTGGCACCGGTGTTCGCGCCGGTCATCGCGGCCTGGCGCGCCGTCGCGGCGCAGTACACCGACGACGAGCTCAGGCTCATCCTCGGCTTCCAGGAACAGCTGGAGCAGATCATGCGCGACCGCCTCGTCGAACTCCGCAGCGGCTAGGCGGCACTCGGGGTAGTGGCCCCCGGGCATGGGTACGCCAGAACATGTGAGGCTATCCCTCGTCGCCATGAAGAAGCGGCCCGCATCGTCGGCCTCCCGACCGGTGGCCCTTGCGGAACGCATAGAACGCGCGCCCGTCCTCGACCGTCCGGTGCGGGCACTGTCCGACGCCGTGGTACGCGCCCTCCCCCCGGGCACCAGGACCGACGCACTGCACGGCGTGCCATTCGGCCAGCCCGCGCATCCGGCGCTGGTCCGGATGCCACTCGGGTGCTGGACCTCGGCCGTGCTGCTCGACCTGTTCCGCGGCTCGGAACGGGCCTCTGGCACTCTCGTCGCCGCCGGGCTCGCCGCCGCGCTGCCGTCGGCGGCCACCGGGCTCGCCGACTGGTCCGCGCTGCACCGTCACCAGCAGCGGGTTGGGCTGGTGCACGCGATATCGCAGGCCGGTGCCACCACGCTGTTCGGCGCCTCGCTGCTGGCCAGGGCGACCGGGCGGTCCGGGAACGGCAAGGTGCTGTCGACCCGCGGACCGGCGACCCGCAGCTGGCGGTGAACCTGCCGGCGTGGCACGAGGGCGCGCTGGACGCGC
>NZ_JBARCR010000654.1:0-7540 GCF_049794275.1 Trebonia sp. | reverse complement strand
GGTATGCGCCCGTCCCGCTGGACGGCCCGCCCGTCCCGGCACCGCTGCGGGTGTCGATGATCACCGACACGGGAGGCGATCCAGCGGACCAGGCGGTAACCGCCGCGGTGCGCCAGGCGGCGGCCCTGCTCGCGGATGCCGGCTACGTCGTGGCAGACGACGAGCCGCCCGCCGTGGAGCGGGCCGCCGAGATCTACTATCAGATCATGGCCGGCTACGGCCGGGCCGCTGAGCGGCTGCCGCCCGTCGAGAGCGTCGCACCGGGTGAGTTCGCCCGTTTCTGGCAGGCCTTCGAGCCGGCCTGGACGGCCGCCGCGGGAGAGCGCGCGTTCGACCCGATGATGGAGCGGGCCGCCATCGCACGCGCCTGGGACACCTCGATGCGGCATGCGCCGCTGATTCTGGCGCCGGTATGCACCCGGCGGGCGTTTCCGGTCGGCGCCGACCTCGACCCGTCGTGGCTGGCTGGCTGGCCGGCGGCCATCAGGATCAGCGTGACCGTGAACCTGCTTGGCCTGCCCGCGGTCACCGTGCCGGCTGGCCAGCACGACGGCCTGCCGACTGGCGTGCAGATCATCGGGCCGCGATTCCGCGAAGACCTCTGCCTGGACGCCGCGGCAGCGGTCGAGGTGGGCGCCGGGTCGCTCACCCCGATCGACCCCCGAACTCAGCTGGCCGCGCGCGGCGTCAGTCGTCGGGAATCTTGAGCAGGAAGAGCCAGGCGTTGGTCACGCCGCCGACCAGGCCCGCCAGCACCGCCGGGATCATCCAGTACAGCCCGCCGCCCGCCTTGAGCAGGAAGGACACCCCGGCCACGGCGACCAGCACGGCGGTCACCAGGTTCGGGGAGGCCCGCTCGATGTAGCGGACGACGACCTGGCCTCCGCCGTCGTGCCCGGCCCGGCGGTCGAGGATGAACAGCGTGACGCCGGCCACCGCCGCCAGCGCGAGCAGTTCCGCGCCCAGGGCCGCACTGGGCTGCGGAGCCGTGAGCAGTATCGCGGCGATCGCCGGCGTCACGAACAGCACCAGAGTCTGCGCGGCGCGGGAGGCGAGACTGCGCGACCTGTTCAGCGCGCCGCTGTGCAGCGACACCGCGACGAACAGTAGCCCCGTCAGCGCCCCGGCCAGGCCGCCCGTCGTGACCGCGAAGTCCCGCCACGCCTGCGGTGCGTACGCCATGGATCAGAACCTTACGCCGCGGGTGGGGCGGCAGCTATCAGCCTGCCGTCCCACCCGCGCTGCCCGCCTGCGCCGCTGCGGCGGGTCGGCGCCTCGGCTGTCAGGAGGCGGTTCCTGGACACGCCGGGGCAAACCATGTCTGTCGCGCTCCGGGGCTGGAGAATAGTGTCAGGACCATGAGCGACATGCTGCCGCTGTTCCCGTTGTCGACGGTGCTGTTCCCTGGAATGCGCTTGCCCCTGCACGTCTTCGAGGAGCGGTACCGGCAGCTCGTCGCCGACCTGCTGACGGGGCCAGAGCCGAGGCGGTTCGGCATCATCGCGATCCGCAAGGGCCGGGAGACGGGTACCGAAGGCGTCACCGCGCTCTACGACATCGGCTGCGTCGCCACCGTCCGCCAGATCGCGGAGCGCGAGGACGGCCGGTACGACCTGCAGACCGTGGGCGCGCAGCGGTTCCGGCTGCTGAGCCTCGACAAGTCGCTGCCGTACTTCCAGGGCGAGATCGAGCCGCTGGCCGAGGAGGCCGGCGATCCCGCGATCGCCGCACGGCTAGCACAGCGTGTGCAGGCGGCGTTCCGCGGCTACCTCAACGCGCTCGCCGACCGGGGCGGCGGGATGATCAACGTCGCCAGCCTGCCCGACGAGCCTGAGCTGCTCTCCTACGTGGTCGGGGCCGCGATGATCATCGACCTACCGGACCGGCAGGCGCTGCTTGCCGCGCCGGACGTGATCATCAGGCTCAAGGCCGAGCGGTCTCTGCTCACTCGCGAGACGGCCATGCTGCGCGCCACCACGTCCCGCCCGGCACCCGATTTCAGCTACGAGCCCTACAGTCAGAACTAGCCCGCTAAGCCGGGTCCGGCAGCCCCAGGACGCGGGCGGCGTTGTCCCGCAGCAGGGCCGGGCTGGCCAGGCCGAGCTCATCCAGCTCGGCGAGACAGCGCTCAGGCGCGATAAAGGGGAAGTCGCTGCCCCACAGGAACTGGCCGGACAGCCGGCCCTTCAGCTCGCGGACGACCTCCGGCGGTATCCGCTTCGGCGACCAGCCGGAGATGTCGATGTAGACGTTGGTCTTGTGCAGCGCGACCGCGATCAGGTCCATCTGCCACGGCCAGCCGAAGTGCGCCGCGACCACGGTCAGTTCCGGGTGCGCGGCCGCGACGGCGTCCAGCTTGAGCGGGTGCGCGTAGTCGATCCTGATGCCCTGGCCGCCTGGCTGCCTGGCGCCGATCCCGCTGGTGCCGGTGTGGAACAGCGCGAGCAGGCCGTGCCGCTCGCAGGCGGCGAACACCGGCCAGTACTTCGGGTCATCAGGGGCGAACGCCTGCAGCGACGGGTGGAACTTGACGCCGCGAAGCCCGAGCTCCGCTATGCGCGCGACCTCGTCCACCGCCGACGGCTTGTGCGGGTCGACCGACCCGAGCCCGGTGAACGCGTCGGGGTACTCCAGGCAGGCGGCGGCGATGGTCTCGTTGGGCACCCGGGGGCGGCCGGTGGCCGTCTCGGCGTCCCAGGCCAGCAGCACCGCCAGCACGTCGAGAGCGCGGTACTTGTCCGCGAGCTCGCCGAGCGACTGCCGCTCGACGGTTGACCGGAAGTACGCCTCCGCCGCCTCGACGTAGCCGTCCATGCTGCCGTCCAGCCAGTCCGGCGTCGGCAGGTGCACGTGAAAGTCGATCGCCCGCATCCCGTCATCGTACGGCGAGACGGGATGCGGGCGCCGGCAGGCTCGCTAGTGCTCGTGGATGATGACGCCGCGGATGTTGCGGCCGGCCATCATGTCCTCGTACCCCCGGTTAACCTCGTCGAGCCGGTACTTGGTGGTGATGAGCTCGTCCAGCTTGAGCTTGCCGGCCCGGTACAGCTCGATCATCCGGGGGATGTCGTCGAACGGGTTCCCGCTGCCGAACAGCGCGCCCTGCAGCCGCTTCTCGAACGCCGTCAGCTCGAAGCCGGAGACGTGCACGGTCTTCGTCGCCAGGCCGCCCATGGCCGTCAGGACGACGATGCCGCGCTTGCGGACCGCCGCGAACGCCGCCGAGACAACTTCCTCGGATGCCACGCCCACCGTGATCAGCGCCTGGTCCGCGCCGACGCCGTAGGTCAGCTGCTGCGCCAGCTCGTGCGCCTCCTCCGCCGACGCCACGGCGTGTGTCGCGCCCAGCGAGAGCGCCGTGGTCCGCTTGAACTCCACCGGGTCGACCGCGATGACGTACCGGGCCCCGGCGTGCGAGGCGCCCTGCACGGCGTTGATGCCGACGCCGCCGACGCCGTAGATGATCGTGGTGTCGCCGGGGTGGACTTCACCCGCCTTCACCGCGGTGCCGTAGCCGGTGGGCACGCCGCAGCCCACCAGCACCACGACGTCGAGCGGCAGGTCGTCTTCCACCTTCACGGCCGACGCCTCGGAGATCACGGCGTACTGCGAGAACGTGCCGAGCAGGCACATCTGCCCGAAGTCCGTCGATCCCTCGTGATAGCGGTACGTGCCGTCGGGCAGGGAGTTGTCCACCAGGAACCGGCCCAGGTCGCACAGGTTGGTCTGGCCGCGGGAACAGAACCGGCAGTGCCCGCAGACTGGCAGCCACGACGTGACCACGTGGTCGCCAACGGCCAGCCTGGTGACACCAGGCCCCACCTTTTCCACGATCCCGGCGCCCTCGTGGCCGCCGACGATCGGGTACCTGACCGGGATATCACCGGTACGCAGGTGGTCGTCTGAGTGGCACAGACCAGAGGCGACGAACCGGACGAGAACCTCATTGGCCTTCGGCTCGTCCAGGTCGAGTTCGACGACCTCGAAGTCCTTGCCCACGTCCCTGAGCACCGCTGCTCGTGTCTTCATACGGACCTGCCTTTTCCCGGGAGAACGTAGTTTGCCAGTCATCATCCGCCCCGCCTGACGGCCCGGTCAATGGTGCCCAAACCTCAATGACGTGGGCCCTTATCTGTGGCGCGGCGGGTGCCACACCCGCACGGTCAGCGTCGTGCCCGCCCTGACGTGCGAGCCCGCGGCAAGGGACTGGCTGACCACGAGCCCCTCCACCGGCATCGGGTCCTGGGTCAGCCGGACCACCGCCAGCCGCAGCCCTGCCATCGTGACCACGTCGCGGCACGGCTGGTAGAACAGCCCGCGCACGTCGGGCACCGTGCGGCCGCGCGGCGGCGGGGCAGGCCGAGGCCTCAGCCAGTCGGACAGGGCCATGGCGGCGCCGCCCAGCATGGCACCGAACCGGCCGCGCAGCAGGTAGAAGGCATCGGTTCCGGGCATCGCCGAGCCAGCGGAACCGCCGAAGTCGGCAGAGCCGCGCAGGCCGTGCTCCCGGTGCAGCCCGATCTCCTCGTCATACGCGCGCCGGCGGCCGGGGTCGCTGAGCACCAGCCAGGCCGCCTCGATCGACTGGCTGGCCCTGGCGGCCGCGGACAGCACGGGGGAGGGGGCACCGTTCAGCAGCTCGGCACGCAGCTGTCCCTTGCGGCCGTCGTACGCCTGTCGCAGCGTGTCAGCGGACGCGCCGGCCGGGACGCCGAGAACGTCGTACCAGGTAATAGCCACCGTTATCCGTCCACTCTGGAGGCGTGCCCCAATCGATGTCTAGCTTGGTTGCGTCGCGCAACTACCGCTGGCTATCGTCGTGGAATGCTTACTTTCCGGTCATCAGGCAGGCGGATCGCCGCCGTGCTAGGCATAGCATGCATCGGGCTGGCCGCCGCGGCCTGCTCAAGTTCATCAAGCTCGTCCTCCTCGTCGGCCACCACAAGCGCGAGCGCGAGTGCGTCGCCGTCGAGCACGAGTACCACGGTGTCGGGCACCGCCAACGTCGCCTACGCGAGTTCGCTCACGTACCTGAACGAGATGGTGGTGAAGCCGGCGTTCACCGCCGCCACCGGGGCCGGGTTCTCGGGCACCGGCAACGCCTCCGGCACGCTCTCGTCGGACATCGCCGCCGGGGAGATCAGCCCCAACGTGTTCGAGTCCGTCGGCGGCGACAACATCACGCCGCTCCAGCCGAAGTTCACCAAGTGGTACATCCAGTACGCCGGCACCTCGATGGTGGTCGCCTACAACCCGAACAGCAAGTACGCGAGCCAGTTCAAGGCCATCGCGGACGGCTCTAAGCCGGTGTGCGACCTGTACACGCTGCTCCAGACGCCAGGCCTCAAGCTGGGCCGCACCGACCCGAACACCGACCCGCAGGGCCGCGACTTCATCTACATGCTCGAGCTCGCCCAGTCCTACTGCCACCTGCCCTCGGACACGGTCGCCAAGATCCTCGGCACCACCGACTTCGGCACGTCGAAGTCCAGCCAGATCTACGCCGAGTCCGCGCTTGACTCCACGCTCCAGTCCGGCCAGCTCGACGCCGCCAGCGCGTTCGTCACCCAGGCGATCGAGCTGAAGCTGAACTACATACCGCTGCCGGAGCAGGTCAACCTGGGCAGCGCCGCGCTGGCAGACCACTACAAGACCGCGAAGGTTACGCTTGAGAACGGAATGACCAAGAGCGGCTCGCCGCAGGTCATCGACATCACGATCATCGGCACGCCGACACCGGCCGGCGAGGCGTTCGTGGCCTACACGCTGTCGGCGCCCGGCCTGGCGCAGTACAAGCAGGGAGGGTTCACGGTGCTCACGCCGACGCTCTTCGGCAGCAAGAGCGACGTGCCCGCGTCCATAGCCAGTGAGCTGGGCACCTAGCCCGCAGGCCGCCGCTTCCGGCGGGGTGATCCGGGACGCCGAGGGCGGGCGTCCCGGACTTCCCCCGGGCGGGAGAGGCGCGTTCGGCAGGCAGGCGCCACGCGTCCGTTCCGTATCGGCAGTTCTTTCTGTAGCGGGGGCGGCGGTCATCTGGATCGCCCTGCTCGGCCCCGTGATCACCCTCCTCACCCACCTGTCCTGGGGCGAGACGCTCAGTGCGCTCACCGGTCCTGGCAACCTGGATCCGCTGATCGTTTCGCTCGCGGCGGGCGGCGTCACGCTCGCCGTGCTGATACTGGTCTGCACACCGCTTTCCTGGATGCTCGCCCGCGGGCGGCTGCCGCTGCCGCGGCTGTGGGAGGCAGGCCTGCTGTGCTCGCTGCTGCTGCCGCCGCTGGTCATCGGGCTGCTGCTGGTATTCATGGTCGGCCCGTACACTCCGATCGGCCACGTGCTGGGCTGGCTGCACCAGGACGCGACCAACACGTTCCTCGCGCTGGTGATCGCCGAGGTGTACGAGTCCGCGCCGTACTACGTGCTGGGCGCGCAGGCTGCGTTCGCCGGTGTGGACACCCAGCTCGAGCAGCAGGCCGGGCTGCTGGGTGACCCGCCGCGGCGGGTGTTCCGCCGGGTAACGCTGCCGCTCGCCGCGCCCGGGCTCGCGATGGCGCTGGCGGTCGCGTGGGCGCGCGCGATAGGCGCGTTCGGGGCGGTGGTGATCATCGCCTACCATCCGTTCGGGATCCCGTTGCAGATCTTCGTGACCCTGCAGGAAACGGGGCTGGCGTCCGCGCTGCCGTTTGCCCTGGTGCTGCTCGTGGTCGCGCTGCCGCTGCCGATGGCCGCCTACGTGTGGAGCGCCCGTGCTGACCGCCGACGTCGAGGTTGACCGCCGCGACTTCACCGTCCATGCGTCGCTGACGGTGGCCGCCGGGGAGCGGGTGGCACTGTTCGGTCCGTCGGGGGCAGGCAAGACGACGGTGCTCGAGACGATCGCGGGCCTGGTCTGGCCGCGCCGCGGCCTGGTGGAGCTGGGCGGCCGGGTGCTCACGTCGACCGGTTCCCCGGCCGTCGAGGTGCCGCCGTGGCAGCGGCGGGTGGGACTGCTGCGGCAGGACCCCGGGCTGTTCCCGCACCTGCCGGTGCGCGCCAACCTGCTGTACGCGCGGTCCGCGGCAGGCGCGGAGCTCACGACGATCGCCCGGCAACTCGGCATCGACGAGCTGCTGCCCGTGATGCCCGCCCGGCTGTCCGGCGGGCAGCGGCACCGCGTGGCACTCGGGCGGCTGCTGCTCGCGCACTGCGACGCGCTGCTGCTTGACGAGCCGTTCGCGAGTCTCGACGAAACCTTGCGGCGCGCTCTCACGGTGCTTGTCAAAGATCTTTCTTCCGAACGTAAGGTGCCGTCCGTCCTCGTCACCCACCAGCTCTCGGACGCGCAGGCCTTCGCGGACCGGCTGCTCGTGATGGACCAGGGCTACGTCTTGCAGGCGGGCGCGCCCGACGAGGTGGTGCTCAGGCCCGCGACCCGCCGCGTCGCGGAACTGGTCGGCTACCTCGGCTTCGTGCCCGCCGCGGATGGCGGGGGTCACGGCTCCGCCGGCAGCCCGGCCGGGAGCGGCGCGGCCGGGAGCGCCGGTTCTGGCGCGGGTGTGGT
>NZ_JBARCR010000653.1:0-1886 GCF_049794275.1 Trebonia sp. | reverse complement strand
GGGCCGTCCCCGCTGTGGCTGGACGCCACCGGACGCCGGCTGCCCGGGCCGCTCTACCCGGGGTTCGACACCCTCGGCACGCTGGAGTACCTGCGGACGACCGGGTACGACCACAGCTGGTTCGTGCTCACCCGCAGGATCATCGCGCGGGAGTTCGCGCTGTCCGGCTCGGAGCAGAACCCCGACCTGACCGGCCGCGACAGGAAGGCCATGATCACCAGCCGGCTCGGCGGCCAGGTGCCGGGGCCGGTGCAGGCGTTCCTCGATCACGGCGAGGACTTCGTGACCGCCGGGACGCTGCCCGAGCTGGTGAGCCAGATGAACAAGCTCACCGGCGGCGACCCGCACCTTGACGCGGACCGGATCGAAGAACAGATAACCGCGAGAGATAGAGACGCCACGCGCCCGTTCGGAAAAGACTCCCAGCTGATGGCGGTGCGGGGCGCGCGGCGGTACATCGGGGACCGGCTGATCCGGGTCGCCAGGCCGCATGCGCTGCTCGACCCGGCGGCGGGGCCGCTGATCGCCGTCCGGCTGCACGTGCTCACCCGCAAGACGCTCGGCGGGCTGCACACCGACCTGTCGTCCCGCGCGCTCGGCGCGTCTGGCGAGCCAGTGCCGGGGCTGTACGCGGCGGGGGAGGCGGCCGGGTTCGGGGGCGGCGGGATGCACGGTTACCGGTCGCTGGAGGGCACGTTCCTCGGCGGCTGCCTGTTCTCCGGCCGGATCGCCGGACGCGCGGCGGCGGCCGCGACGGCCTGACGGAGCTAGGCGAGCTCGCCCCGGACCCAGGTCTGCGTGACGGATGCCTCGCAGATCTCGGCGTCGGGGATGGTGGCGAGGTCGGCGTCGGTGACGGCGAGGCTCGCGTCGTAGCCGGCCTTGATTGATCCGGCCGAGGCCGCCACGCCGTTGATCCGCGCGGTGCCCGACGTGTAAGCGGCCAGCGCCGTCCGCCGGGTGATCGCCTGGCGCGGCAGGAAGGGATCGCCGGCGGTCTCCGGCAGCGCGCGGTTGACCGCCACATGGATGGCGAGCAGCGGGTCCGGGCTGCTCACGGGCCAGTCGCTGCCGCCGGCCAGATGCGCGCCCGAGGTGGCGAGCTCCGCGAACGGGTACTGCCAGGTGGCTCGCGTCGCGCCGAGGAAGGGGATCGTCAGCTCGGTCATCTGCGGCTCGTTCATCGCCCACAGCATCTGCAGGTTCGCTGTCGCGCCGAGCGCGGCGAACCGCGGGATGTCATCGGGGTGGACGACTTGCAGGTGTGCCAGGTGGTGCCGGATCCAGGTTTCCCTGGCGCTGCCAGGGCGGGCCGCGCGGGCAGCCTCGACGGCATTGAGCGCGTTGCGGACCGCCCGGTCGCCGAGCGCGTGGAAGTGCACTTGGACGCCCGCCTGGTCGAGGGCGGTCACGTAGCGGGGGAGCTCGCCGGGGTCGATGAAGTCCAGCCCGGAGTTCCCAGTCGCGCAGCCGTCGTGATCGAGGTAGGGGGCGAGCATCGCGGCGGTGTGGTTCTCCACGATGCCGTCGAGCATCATCTTCACGCTGGTCGGCCTGAATCGCCCGGCCACGTTGTGCTGACGGTAGTGGAGCAGCCCCGCGAGCTGCTCCAGTCCCTCGTCCCGCTGCCACCACTGCGCCCCGACAACGTCCGCGATCAACGTGCCGGCCGACGCCGCGCGCAGGTACGCGTCCGTCGTGTCGTCAATGGAGGCGTAGCCGGGCCCGACGATAGCGTCCTGCCAGCCGGTGACGCCGAGCGACAGCAGGTAGTCCTGGGCGGCGAGCAGCCCCCGGTACTTGTCCTCCCCGGTAATCTCCGGCAGCAGCCGGCTCACCAGCTTCATCGCGCCTTCCTGCAGCATGCCGACGGGCTCGCCGGCCGC
>NZ_JBARCR010000652.1:0-8457 GCF_049794275.1 Trebonia sp. | reverse complement strand
GCGCCGAGCCCGAGCAGGGCAGCGCCGCCGTAGGTGTCGGTATCGACGCGCTCGCTGAACTCGCGCAGCCCGCGGCGCTGCAGCAGCGCGCCGAGCCGCCCGGCCCGGGTTCCTGTGAGGGCGCTGCGCAGTTCGGCCGCCGCGAACTTCATCGATCCTTCGAGCGTTTTCAGCGCCACGTTGCCGGTGAACCCGTCGGTGACGATCACGTCGACGGCGCCGGCCATCAGGTCGCCGCCCTCGACGTTGCCAGCGAAGTTGAGCGGCAGCGCGCCGCCCTGCGGTTCGGCGGCGAGCAGTTCGTGCGCCCGGCGGGTCAGTATGTTCCCCTTGCCAGGCTCGGCGCCGATGGTGAGCAGGCCGACTTTCGGCGCGGCGATGCCGAGCGCGATCTGCGCGTAGGCCACGCCGAGCTGGCCGAACTGAACGAGCATCTCCGGCTTGGGGTCGGCGGTGGCGCCCGCGTCGATGAGCACCGTGAGGTTCGGGTGCGTCGGCAGCACGACGGCCAGCCCCGGCCGCGGCACGCCGGGCACCTCGAGCAGCCGCTGCCGCGCGCTCGCCACGATCGCGCCGGTCGACCCGGCAGAGACGACCGCCGTGGCTTGCCCGCGCCTGACCAGCTGGCACGCCACGGCGATGCTGGACCGGGGACGGCGGAACCCGGCGAGCGCGCCCTCGCCCATGCCCACGATGTCTTCGGCGGGCACCACCCGCAGCTCCGAGCCCGCGCCGAGCCTGGCGATCACCGGGCGAAGCCGGGACGGCGGCCCGGTAAGCAGGGTGGTGACGCCGTGTTCCCGCTGCGCGGCGAGCGCGCCGGCCACGATCTCGTCAGGGGCGTAATCCCCGCCCATGGCGTCCACCGCGATGACTGGATCAGCTGGATCAGCGAGCGGGTCGGCGGCCGGCTGGAGGCCGGCTGGCACGGGCTGGTCGTGCGCGGACGCCGGCGCCGGCGAGTCCGGGGCGTCTCGGCGGCCCGGCGGCACCTGGCTCACGTCTCACCCGGGCCTTTCCTGTCCCTGTCCCTGGACCTGCTGCGGCTGGACCTGCTATGGCCACGCATGAACGGCCTGCCTAGCCATTATCCCAGCCCGCCGCCCAGCTATCCGGTCAATGCCCGCGCGTACCTCATCCGCCCTGCCGAAATCGCGCGCCCAGTACTAAAGTGCCTAAATGTGCCATTCCCGGGGCATATTAACCTGGAATAGCACATTTAGCAGGGTCTTCAATCACGTCAACCCCTCTTGTTGCCAGTCGTGTGCAAAAAACCCACTGGCGCGACTGTTACCGGATGGGCTTAGCGGGAACCTGAGTGAGTTCTGAAACGTCTACGTAACGGGAGTTTATCCACGCGTTACTTCAGCGACTCGGGCTGCCCCGCACCGGCAGGCCCGGCCGGAGGGAGAAACGGTTGACTGATATCCAGCAGGTGGTTCCAGAGCCGCGACAGGCCGAGAGCAGGTTCCGGGCGTTCGGTGCCCGGCATCTGGACACGCTCACCCAGCGGGCGGGCCTCAGCGACGCCGAACGGCTTGCGGTTCGCGCGGTGGCGACGGTGCTGCCGTTCCGGACCAACTCCTACGTGCTCGATGAGCTCATCGACTGGGAAGCGGCCCCGGACGATCCGATGTACCGCCTCGTGTTCCCGCAGCCCGACATGCTGCCGGGCTCGGACGTATCGAGGATGGCCGGCCTGCTCAGCGAGAACGCACCGGAGTCGCGGATACACGCGGCCGCGCACGAGATCAGGATGCGGCTGAATCCGCACCCGGCGGGCCAGCTGCTGCTCAACGGCCCCCGCCTGGATGGCAGGCCGCTTCCCGGACTCCAGCACAAGTACCCGGAGACGGTGCTGTTCTTCCCGAAGCAGGGCCAGACGTGCCACGCGTACTGCACGTACTGCTTCCGCTGGGCGCAGTTCGTCAACGAGCCTGACCTCAAGATGGCCACCGACCACATCGACACCCTGGTGGCCTACCTGCGCCAGCACCGCGAGGTGACCAGCGTCCTGATCACCGGGGGAGACCCGATGATCATGAGCGCCGGCGTGCTGCGGCGGTACATCGAGCCGCTGCTCGACCCGAGCCTCGACCACGTCGAGTCCATCAGGATCGGCACCAAGTCACTGGCCTACTGGCCGCAGCGCTACGTCACCGACCCCGACGCGGACACGACGCTCCGCCTGTTCGAGGACGTGGTGAAGTCCGGCCGCGCCCTCGCGCTGATGGCTCACTACTCGCACCCGCGCGAGCTCGAGCCGCCGGTCGCCGCCGAGGCGATCCGCCGGATCAGGGACACCGGCGCGGTGATAAGGACGCAGGCCCCGCTGATCCGGTCGGTCAACGACTGCGCGGCCACCTGGCGCTCGATGTGGCGGGCCCAGGTCCGCGCGGGCATGGTGCCGTACTACATGTTCGTCGAGCGGGACACCGGTCCGCAGGACTACTTCGCGGTGCCGCTGGCGCGTGCCCACGAGATCTTCAGGGACGCCTACGCGGGGGTCTCAGGGCTGGGCCGGTCGGTCCGCGGCCCGTCGATGTCCGCCACGCCAGGCAAGGTGTGCGTGGACGGCATCGCCGACGTGGCCGGGGTGCCCGTGTTCGTGCTGCGGATGCTGCAGGCGCGGGACCCGTCGCTGGTCGGGCGGCCGTTTTTCGCGCACTTCGACCCGCGCGCCACGTGGCTCACCGACCTGGAGCCCGCCTTCGCGGACAGGTTCCCCTTCGAGCCCGATCCGTACGGCCACGACGCGGCCGCACTGCCGGCCATCTGGCCAGGCGAACTGGTCGAGCCGGCCGCTAGCTAACCCCTGGCTGCCCGCCGTGCGGCCTGCGGGCTGCACGGCGGCAGCCAGGCGAAGTATGCTCCGGGCCATGGAGCTGAACGGAACTTCCGCGATCGTCACAGGCGCCGCCAGCGGTCTCGGCGAGGCCACGGCGCGCGAACTAGCCCGTGCTGGGGTGCACGTCGTCATCGCCGACCTCAACGAAGACCAGGGCAAAGAGGTGGCCGCGGACATCGGCGGGCACTTCGCCAGGACGGACGTGACGGACGAAGAATCGGTGCGCGCGGCGGTCACCGCCGCGGCGACGGCTGGCCGGCCGCTGCGGGTGGCGGTCAGCTGCGCCGGGATCGGCTGGGCCGAGCGGACGGTCAACAGGGAAGGCGCGCCGCACGGCCTCGCCAGCTTCCAGAAGGTGATCGCCGTCAACCTGACCGGCACCTTCAACCTGATGCGGATGGCGGCCGCCGCGATGGCGGAAACCGCTCCCGCGGACGCCGACGGGCAGCGCGGCGTGATCATCAACACATCATCGGTCGCCGGGATCGAGGGCCAGACCGGCCAGCTCGCCTACTCGGCGTCCAAGGGCGGGATCATCGGCATGACGGTGCCGGCCGCACGTGACCTGTCGGTCATCGGGGTCCGGGTGAACACCATCTGTCCCGGCGTCATTCACACGCCGATCTACAAGAGCATCGCGAGCACCGGGCGGGACGCCGACGAGTTCCTGGCCAGGCTGGCCGCGCCGGTAGTGTTCCCGAAGCGGCTCGGGCGGCCCGATGAGTTCGGGCACCTGGTCCGGATGCTCGTCGAGAACGACTACATGAACGCGGAGGTCGTCCGCTTCGACGGCGGCATCCGGTTCCAGCCCAAGTGACGACGCCGCTGTAGGGGCCGCATGTCGGGGATCGCGGGATGCCTCGCGCTGGCGGAGGGAACCAGACCGGACACGGACTGGACCGTCCGCGCCGCGCGGCGTATGGCACACAGGGGGCCGGACGACGACGGCGTGTTCGCGGACGGTCCCATCGCGCTCGCCGCCAGGCGGCTGGCGGTCATCGATCCCTCCGCCGCCGGGCATCAGCCCATGAGGTCGTCCGACGGCCGGTTCTGGATGGTCTACAACGGTGAGATCTACAACCAGGGCGAGCTAGCGCGGCGGCTGCGGGCTCGCGGCGTCCAGCTGCGCGGCAAGTCAGACTCCGAAGTGCTGCTCGAGATGTTCGCCGCGGAGGGCAAGGACGCGCTGCGGAGGCTGCGCGGCATGTACGCGTTCGCCATCTGGGACACGCGGAACCAGGAGCTGTTCTGCGCTCGCGACCCGTTCGGCATCAAGCCGCTGTACTACACGCTCGCCGAGGGCGGCAACCAGCTCAGGTTCGCCTCGGAGCGCAAGGCCCTGCTCGCCGCCGGCGAGGTCTCGGTGATCGACCCGGACGCGCTGCGCAGGTACCTGTCGTTCCAGTACGTCCCTGCGCCGGCGACGATGACGCCGCCGGTGCGGTCGCTGCCGCCCGGGCACTTCATGGTCGCCAGGCTCGGCGGGCCTGTCGACGTGTTCCGCTACTGGCGCCCGGTGCTGCGCCCGGCCAAGTCGCCGGCGGTCGACGCACCGGAACGGATACTCGCCGTGCTGCGCGAGTCCGTCACCACCCACCTGCGCAGCGACGTGCCGCTTGGCGCCTTCCTGTCCGGCGGCGTGGACTCGGCGGCGATCTGCGCGCTGGCCGCCGAGAGCCGGCCTGGCATGCTCACGTTCACCGCGGGGTTCGCGCGCCCCGGGTACAGCGAGATCGAGCATGCACAGGAGACCGCGGCGGCGCTCGGGCTCAAGTCCGTGCCTTACGTGATCACCGCGCAGGAGTTCGCCGCGCGGCTGCCGCAGATCATCTGGCAGCTTGACGACCCGATGGCGGACGCGGCGGCGATCCCGCTCTGGTTCGTAGCCAGGGAGGCGCGCCGGCACGTCAAGGTGGTCTTGTCCGGCGAGGGCGCGGACGAGCTGTTCGGCGGGTACGGCGTGTACTACCAGCCCAGCGTGGTGCGCGCCGCGACCAGGCTGCCGGGGTGGGGGCGCAACTCGGCGGGGGCGATGGCCGCCCGGATATCCCAGGGCCAGCGCGGCAAGGGGCTGCTGCAGCGGATCTCTCTTCCGCTGCGCGACCGGTATATCGGAAACGCCCACGTCTTCAGCGGCGCCGAGGTGAACTTGCTGACCCGCTACGGCGGCGGGACTGTCTTCGACGTGACGGACCCGTTGTTCGACCAGGCGGCGAGCGCGGGGCTGGACGACGTGGCGACCATGCAACTCGTGGATATCAATACCTGGCTGCCCGGCGACATCCTGGTCAAGGCGGACCGCGCCGCGATGGCGCACGGGCTGGAGCTGCGCTCGCCGTTCCTGGACCGCGAGGTCATGGCGGTAGCCAGCCGGCTGTCCAGGGCGGAGAAAACCGCCGCGGGCACCACCAAGTTCGCACTGCGCGAAGCGGTCGGCGGGCTGCTGTCGCAGGCGGCCGCGGAGCGGCGGAAGCTGGGATTCCCCGTGCCGATCGGGCACTGGTTCCGCGGCGAGCTGTCCGGCTACGCCGAGCAGGTCATCCACGAGGCGAGGACCGAGGAGTGGCTCGACAAGCGCGAGGTGCTCAACGTGCTGCGCCAGTTCCGGGCCGGCGACCCCGAGGTGCCGTGGCGGCGGCTGTGGGTGCTGCTGGTGTTCTCGCTATGGCACCAGATCTACGTGGAGCGGGTCTTCGACCCGGTCAAGCTCGGCTGGGAGTCGTGACGCCAGCGTCCTGACGGTAGCGACCCTGGCGGGCGGTCAGCTGGTCTTCGGCGCGGGCGGCAGCGCCCCGCCGGATAGCAGCTGCTCGCGGATCTTCCTGCGGCCGCGGTGCAGCCGGGACATCACCGTGCCCACCGGCGTGCCCATGATCTCCGCGATCTCTCGGTACGGGTACCCCTCGATGTCGGCGAGGTAGACCGCGGTGCGGAACTCGTTGGGCAGCCCGCGCAGCGCGCGCAGCAGATCAGAGTCGGTGGTGTGATCGAGCGCCTCGGCCTCCGCGGAAGGGACGGGGACGCCGAGCCGGTCGGCCGACATCTGCCACTCTTGCAGGTCCCCGCCGAGGGCCTGCTGCGGCTCCCTGCGCCGCTTGCGGTACACGTTGATGAACGTCGTCGTGAGGATGCGGTTCAGCCATGCCCGCAGGTTGGTGCCAGGACGGAACTGGTGAAACGCGGCGTAGGCCTTGACTGACGTCTCCTGAACCAGGTCTTCGGCGTCGGTGGGGTTACGCGTCATCCGCAGGGCCGCCGGGTACAGCTGGCTCAGCTGCGGCACGACGTCACGCTCGAAGCGAGCGTGATTGTCGTCGGGGTGCTCTTCGTTCGGGCTCATGCCTGGCTCCGGTGGGTTGGTCTGTCCCTACCCATATAGACGTACGGGATCACTCGGATGGATCGCTCTGTGACCTAAATCACTTTAAGATATGTCGCGATATTGAGAGCCAGGTTAGAACCTGCTGTGTGATCCCTCTGGGGCCTGTCGCTCCGTTGCGGCGGGTGTTGCGGCGGGCTAAATCCAGCCGGTATACCACATGTGCGACAGCCACTGAGAATACGGAATGATCTTCGCCGAAAGTATCGGATAAAAATACCAGAACAGCACTAGGACGGCAAGCACGTAGGTGCCGGCGAGTGCCGAGCCGATCGCACGGCGTCGCAGGCTCGCCGCGACCGGGCCGATGATCAGGCCCAGGCACAGCACGATGCACAAGATCATGAACGGCTCGAACTCGAGCGCGTAGTAATAGAACTTGGTGCGCGAGGGGAACGGCAGCCAGGTCACCCAGCCGGCGGCGACGCAGAGTACCGCGACCCCGGCTCGCCAGTCCCTGCGGGTGAACCACCAGCCGAGGCAGAACAGGATCGCCACGGTGCCCGCCCACCAGATGGCCGGGTTGCCGATCGCGAGCACCTCCGACGACCACTCCTGGCCGGTGTACCCGCTCGGGCACGTCTTGGTTCCCGCCGCGTTCGTGAAGCACTGGTAGTAGAACGCCACCGGCCGGCTGATCACGAACCAGTCCCACGGCTGGGACTGATACGGGTGGCGCAGGCTCAGGTTGGACATGAACTGGTAGATCTCCCTGTGGTACTCGTAGAGCGAGTACAGCTGGGAGATCACGGGGGTGGTGATGCCGTGCTGCTGCGCGTAGTTCCTGTCGTACCCGGTGCTGGTGACTAGCCAGCCGGTCCAGGTCGCGACGTAGGTGACCAGCGGGATCGCCATAAGCGTGACCGGCAGCCACTTGCCGTCCCTGACCAGCGCGCCGCGCACGTACTGCCGCAGTCCCGCGGCCCGCCGCGCCCCGATGTCCCAGGCGACAGCCAGCCCGATGAACGCGAGCAGGTACCAGATCGCGTCCTGCTTGCTCGCGCAGGCCAGGCCGATGAGCACGCCGGCCGCTATCCGCCACTTCCTGATGCCGAGCTGCGGGCCCGCTTCGTCGCTGGGTTCCAGCACCATGGCCGACGCCAGCCGGGCGCGCGACACGTCCCTGTCGACGAGCATCGCGCCGAACGCGGCGAGCACGAAGAACATCAGGAAGATGTCCAGGATGCCGGTCCTGCTCAGCACGAACTCGAGGCCGTCAAGCGACAGCAGCAGTCCTGCCACGCAGCCGAGCAGCGTCGACCTGGTGAGCCGCCGCGCGACGCGGCACATGACCAGCACCGCCAGCGTGCCGAACAGCGCGGGCGCCACCCGCCAGCCGAGCGGGGTCAGCCCGTAAATCCATTCGCCGACCGCGATCAGCAGCTTGCCGACCGGCGGCTGGACCACGTACTCGCCGCAGCTGGTGCCGGAGCAGGCCAGGTACAGGTGGCTGGTGTTTCCGGCCAGGATCAGGTCGTTGGCGTTCTTCACGTACTGCCACTCGACCCCGTGCTGCAGGATGGACCAGGCATCCTTGGCGTAGTAGGTCTCGTCGAAGACCACCGCGTGCGGAATGGATAGCCTGTAGAACCGGGTGAAGGCGGCGAATGCCGTGATGATGAGCGGGCCGAGCCAGCCCCATAGCCTGTCGTCGGGCATGGGGGACATCAGCCTGGCGCGCAACGCGGCAATCCGCTCCGCGGTGTGCGCGTCGCCGCGAGCATCGCGAGCGGGACGGGCACCAGCGGCATCGCGGCCGAAGGCGATCTGGTCGGTGCCAGCGCTGCCCTGGCCGCCGTCTTCAGGATCCATGGCCGGCTGGCCGGCCTCTGTAGCGGTCATCGAACGCCATGTTATGTGGAGGGAAGCCGGGTGGGGAGTAGAAGAGCCGTCGGACCTGATCACGAACAGATAAGCACTGGTCCGCCGCCGGGCGCCGGAATCCTGACGCTCGCCGGGGTGCCTATCGGCCGCCCGGAGGACGCACCGGCCCGGCTGGCCGCCGAGCTGGCGAGCGCCGACGTGATCGCCGCCGAGGATACCCGCCGGGTGCGCCGGCTCGCCACGGCGCTGGACGTGCGGCTGACCGCGCGGCTGGTGTCGTACTACGACGAGGTGGAGGCACGCCGCGCCGCGGAGCTGGTCGACGAGCTGCGCGCGGGCCGGAACGTGCTCCTCGTCACCGACGCCGGGATGCCCGCCATCAGCGACCCCGGCTACCGGCTGGTGG
>NZ_JBARCR010000651.1:0-2752 GCF_049794275.1 Trebonia sp. | reverse complement strand
GGACAGTTCCTTCGGGTAGGCGGACTCGAAGCCGTCAAGGCCGATCAGGTCGATCGCCCTGAGCGCGCGCTCGGCCCGCTCGGCACCGGCGACGCCGCGTGCCTCAAGGCCGAGCTCGACGTTCTGCTGGACGGTGAGCCACGGCAGCAGCGCGAAGGTCTGGAAGACCATCGACACTCCCGGATTGGCCCCGGTGAGCGGGGTGCCCCGGTAGGAGACGCTGCCTGAGGACGGCGAGATAAGCCCGGCGACGCAGCGCAGCAACGTTGACTTGCCCGAACCCGACTTGCCGAGCAGTGCGACGATCTCGCCCTCGGAGAGGGTGAAGCTGACGCCCTCGAGCACGGGCAGAGCGTGGCCGTCCGGGGTGGTGAATGTCTTGGTCACCGACTCGGCCTGTACGATCACCGCGCCGGTCCGCGTCGCTGTTTCGCTGCTCACCATCGAGTCCTCCTCAGTTCGGCAGGACGTGCGACGAGGGTTGCGGGCTCACAGCGAGTACCGCCGTTCGGCTAGAGCGTACAGCCGGCGCCAGAACAGCCGGTTGGTGAGGACCACGTAGACGCTCATCACCGCGATGCCGACCAGGATCTTCGGGAAGTTCCCGGTCGCGGTCGCCTCGGCGATGTAGGCGCCGAGGCCGGTGGCGGTCAGGTGATGGGGGCCGTAGCTGACTATCTCAGCGACGATGGAGGCGTTCCACGCGCCGCCCGCGGCGGTGATCCCGCCGGTGACGTAGCTGGCGAAGACCGCGGGCAGGATGAAGTTCTTCCAGCGCAGCCAGCCGCGCACGCGGAGGTTCGTCATCGCCTCCCGCAGGTCCGAAGGGATCGCGGAGGCGCCGGCGATGACGTTGAACAGGATGTACCACTGGGCGCCGAGCGCCATCAGCAGGATCGCGCCGAAGTTGAGCGGGATGTGCCAGGCCACGAACACGAGCGTGGCGAACGGGAAGATGAAGTTGGCCGGGAAGCTGGCGAGCACCTGCACGATCGGCTGGGCAAACCTGGTCACCTTCGGGTTCATCCCGATCCACACCCCGATCGGCACCCACACCACGGTGGCGAAGGCGACCAGCACGATCACGCGAGCGAAGGTGGCGGCGCCGAGCGCGAAGGCGTAGCCGAACTCGCCGAGGCCGGTGGTGGCCCGGACGTAGCCCAGGGCCTCCCAGGCGCCGTAGGCGACGAGGACGGCGAGCACCCCGGCGAAGAACACGTCTCCGGTGCGTTCCCGTGTCCGCGAAACGATCAGCGGGTGCTCGGCGAGGCCGAACGGGCGGGTGACCCGGTCGAGCAGCCGGCCGACCGGACGCAGCGGGCGGCCGAGCTGCTCAGGTACCTGGGAGTGGCGCAGCACGTCGAGCACCAGGCTCCTTGGCCGTTCCGCCGATTCTGATTCCTCGACGCGGAACCGCTCCGCCCACGCGGTCACCGGCCGCCAGAAGACGAAGTTGACCCCGATGACGAGCACGATCATGACGAGGATGGCGAGCCCGACATGGCTCAGGTTCGCTTGGGCGATCGCGGCGGCGGCGTACGAGCCGATCCCGGGCAGCGCGTAGTGATGGTTCAGCACGGAGATGGACTCCGAGGCGGCGAGGAAGAACCACGCGCCGCCGAAGCTCAGCATCCCGTTCCATACCAGCGGTATCATCCCCGACGGGACGTCGAGCCGCCAGAACCGCTCCCACCTGGTCAGCCGCATGATGCGGGCCGCCTCGTCCAGGTCTCGCGGCTGGGAGACCAGCGAGTGATAGAAGGCGAACGTCATGTTCCACGCCATCGAGGTGAAGATGGCGAACACGGACGCGGCCTCGAGGCCGAGCTCGGAGCCGGGGAACAGGTTGATGAACGCGGTCACCGTCACGGCGAGGAACCCGAGCACCGGCACCGACTGCAGGATGTCGAGCACCGGGATCAGCACCTTCTCCGCCCGCCGCAGCCTGGCCGCCGCCGTCGCGTACACGAAGGTGAAGATGAGGGAAATGAACAGCGCCACGAACATCCGCAGCAGCGACCTGACGGCGTAGTACGGCAGGTTCGCCGGATCGGTCGAGACCTCAGACGGCGCCGTCTTGGGCAGGAACGGCGCGTTCAGCGCCGGACCGAGCCGCAGCAGCCCGTACAGCAGCGCGATCAGCGCCGCCACGACCAGCACGTCC
Source organism: Trebonia sp. (assembly GCF_049794275.1). Lineage (NCBI taxonomy): Bacteria > Bacillati > Actinomycetota > Actinomycetes > Streptosporangiales > Treboniaceae > Trebonia > Trebonia sp. Next base: position 588 of record NZ_JBARCR010000651.1, on the reverse strand, counting down.
GGCCAGCGCAGGGCTGGCCGTCGCCACAGGCCGCGCGCGGGGAATCCGCCAGGAACCGCCACCCGCTGCCCCTCTCCCGCGGTGCTGTATCCCCCAGGAGTAAACCTGGCCCGCCCCAGTGAACGGAAGGCGATGCTCAGGCGTCCGTCGCGTTAACGTTCCGCGCTTCGCGCGGCCTCGAGCAGAGCCTGAGCATCGGCCAGCACCTTGACCACGTCGCGGCCGAAACGGACGTCGAGCGGGTGCGGCCGCCCGGACTCGGCGCTGGCGGCCAGTTCCATCGCCGCCACGCGCAGCGCGTCCACCGGGTCGTCCGGCGTGGCCGGCATAACCGAGCGGCCGGCCTCGCCCCAGACGAACAGGTTGTTCCCCGCGGCCGGCGGCGGGGCACTTAGCGTCACGGTCGCGGCACTGCTCGCGCCGCCCGAGTGCCGGAGCACCAGGTGGGTGACATCGGTCCCGCCGGCCACGGCGGTAACCGACGTCACCGGGCCGAGGCAGGCCCACAGCATGGCGACCACGTGCGGCCCGAGGTCCCACAGGCCGCCCTTGTCCCGCCGCCACGGCGTGTTGAACGGGCTGTCCGGC
>NZ_JBARCR010000650.1:0-2444 GCF_049794275.1 Trebonia sp. | reverse complement strand
GCTCCGCGACCGCGGCTGCGCCTGGCCACGGTGCGGAAGACCCGCCGCCTGGTGCGACGTGCACCACCTGCAGCACAAGAAAGACGGCGGCAAAACCGCCGTCACCGACTGCGTGCTGCTGTGCCAGTTCCACCACGACATCTGCATCCACCGCCGCGGCTGGCGGCTCGTGCTCCACCCCGACGGAACCACCACCGCTTACGGCCCGGAGGGCCAGGTGCTGCACAGCCACTCACCGCCCACCACCCGCGCGGGCTGAGCCCCGTACGGGGAGCAGCCATGGTGCCGTGGGACTATGACAGCTCTTTGCGCATCAGCGTGCACATGGTCTCGTAGCGGAAGATGGATCCGTCGGGAGCCTGCTCGTCCCAGGACTCGGATGCCCGTCCGTAGGCGACGTACCCGAGCCGGTCGTACAGCGCGCGTGCCCGCGGGTTGGATTCTTCGACGCCCAGTTCGGCCCGGTGCAGGCCACGGGCGAGGATGCGCTGCTCCGCCGCGTGGATGAGGATGGTGCCGATCCCGCACGACTGCAGCGCCCCGTGAACGGCCAGTTGCCAGAGCGTTCCCGCTCCGGGGCTCTCGGCGTAGTCGATCCCGCCGAGCGCTACCGGCAGCCCCGACGGCGGGCAGACGGCGAGATAGTCCACCTCGCCGCGCCGGGCTCGCTCCAGCGCCTTGGCGATGCTCGTCAGATGGGTCGCTGACCCGGACCACGCACATGACGGCAGATCCTCTGTGGTCAGGTCCCGGATCGTCAGTGGTATCACGACTTCGGTCGCGGAGCGCGCCATAGGTCCACTGTTGACCACGGCACCGGCAGCCGTCACTAGGTTTTACGCGCCTAGCCCGCGAGGGGGTCAGGGTCGGTACGCAGGCGACTGTAGAGGTAGCCGTCGCGCCACTGGCCCGCACGGAACTCGGCCGCGCGTACGACGCCTTCGAGGGTGAACCCGGCCTTTTCCAGTGACCGCTGCTCCGCGGCGTTCTCGGCATGCGTGGCCGCCTCGATTCGCTGCACAGGCGTGTGCTCGAACAGGTATGAGCAGAACATCGCCTGCGCGCGCCAGCCGATGCCCTGGCCGCGCCACTCCGGCAGCAGCGCGATGCCGATCTCCCAGCAATACCCCTGGGAGCCGTGCAACCGCCTCCGGTAGGACACCAGGCCAGCCGGTTCTCCGCCCGGCTCGGTTCCCGCCGCCACCTCCACGATCAGCCGGCCGTCGTCCTCGCCGAGATAGCTGTCGGTATCGAATCTGCGCTGGACGGCCTTCGGATCGCGGAACCCGGACCAGTCCAGGCCTACCAGGCCCGGCTCGACCGCGAAGCGACGGAACATGTCGAGGTCGGCCTCGGTGACGGGCCGCAGCCTGATCTCGGGCGAGTGACGTGCCATGCGTATCCCTTCCTGATTCCTAGGCCGGCGGCGCCAAGGGCTCACGCCTGCACGCTAGCGCGGCACGCCAGCCGCGGTCAGGACCCGAATAGCCGCTCGCTAGCCCACCCGTCAGAACAGGTCAGGCCGCAACCACCGCCAGCAGGAGATTTGCTTCCAAAAAGCTTCTGTACTAGAACTAATATTAGTTCTAGTACAGAAGTAATCGGAGAGAGACTTGCTGAACACGATGGGCCGCTCGTGGTGACCTTGCTGCGCGAGCCGGCCAGGCCGGCCGCGATCCGTGAGCATCGCCTCGCGCCGTGGTTCGCGGTTGGCACGGTATGTTTCGGCGCGTTCATGGGCCAGCTGGACGCGAGCGTCGTCACGGTGGCGTTTCCCGCGCTGCAACGGCAGTTCAGTGCCGGCCTGGCGGCCGTGCAATGGGTCTCCCTCGCGTACCTGCTGGCGCTGACGACGCTGCTCGTGCCGGCCGGCCGCTGGTCCGACCGGGCTGGCCGCAAGCTGCTGTACCTCTACGGGTTCGTGGTGTTCGCCGCCGCGTCGGCGGGCTGCGGCCTGGCGACCTCGATCGGCATGCTGATCGCGTTGCGGCTGGTCCAGGCGGTCGGCGCGGCGATGCTGCAGGCGAACAGCGTGGCGCTGGTGGTCACCAGCATGCCAGCGCGAAAGCGCCGGGCTGCGCTGGGCGTGCAGGCGGCCGCGCAGGCCGTCGGCCTCGCGTCCGGCCCGGTGCTTGGCGGCCTGATCGTGGCCGCGGTGGGCTGGCGCTGGGTGTTCTTCCTCAACGTCCCCGTGGGTGTGATCGCGGTCGCGGCCGGGGTGTTCCTGCTGCCCCGCACGCGACGGCGCGCGGAATCCCGGGGCACCGACCCGGCCGGGATGGTCTTGCTCGCCGTCTCGACGACAGCCGGCATGCTGGCCATCTCTTCCCTCTCCGGGCTGGGGATGCCGGCCTGGGCGGTGGTCTCCTGCGCGGCCGGCGCTGTGGTCGCCGCGGCGGCGCTGTGGCGGCAGGAGCGGCGCTCCGCCGCGCCCTTGCTCGACC
>NZ_JBARCR010000649.1:0-4660 GCF_049794275.1 Trebonia sp. | reverse complement strand
GGCTGAAGGAGCGAGTGCTCGCGGCGACCACGGTCACCCGGCAGCTGCCGCCCGTGACGGCCACGCCGCGCTGGCGCCGGGCCGCGGCGGACAGCAGTGCGGCCAGGAGGGGAACTTCGCGTACGTTCTGGACGATGCCGAAGATCGCCACCGGCATCGCCGCAGTCGCGCTGGCTGCGGTTGTGGCGCTGGCCGTGATCACCATCGGCACGAACAACAGCCTGAACAAGGAGCGCGCGCGCAACCAGGCGATCGCCGCCGTGCTCGCCGCACCGGACGCACGGATCGTGTCCGGACCGACGACCGCGGGAGGCACGGCTACCGTGGTGGCGTCGCACCTGGCGGGAAAGATCGTGTTCACCAGCTCAGGGCTGCGCGTGCTGCCGTCGTCCCAGGTGTACGAGCTGTGGTTCCTCGGGCCTGGCAAGGCCCGGGGTGCCGGGCTGGTGCCGCCCGCCGGGGTCACCGGGTCCACCGCCCCGGTGCTGGCGTCGGGGCTGGAGACCGGTGACAGCGTCGGGGTCACCGTCGAGCCGGCAGGCGGGACGACGGCGCCGACGACTACGCCGATCGTGGTGCTGGCGGTGCCGGCCTGACCAACCCTGCATCCTAGGCTGGCCTAGCGTGCCGGATGAGAGGAGCGACATGCACCACGACCTTCAGGTACTAGCCGATCCCGCTGCCGTAGCCCGGGCCGGCGCGGTCTTCGTGGCCGAGCGCGCCCGCGCCGCGGTTGCGGCCAGCGGCAGCTTCCACTTCGCGGTCAGCGGCGGGCACACCCCCTGGGCCATGTTCGCCGAGCTAGCCTCGGAGGAGGTCCCTTGGGAGGCGACCGTCATCTATCAGGTGGACGAGCGCGTGGCACCGCCCGGTGACCCGGACAGGAACCTGACCCACCTCACCAAGGCACTGGGCTCGGCTCCGGCGCGGGTGCAGCCCATGCCGGTCAACGAGAGCGATCTCGTGGTCGCGGCCGTCAGCTACGCGGCCGTGCTGCCGGAGCACTTCGACCTCGTCCACCTGGGTCTCGGCCCCGACGGGCACACCGCCTCCCTTGTCCCCGGCGATCCGGTCCTGTCGGTCACCGATCGCCTGGTCGCCCTCACCGAGCCGTACCAGAACCATGTGCGGATGACGCTGACCTACCCGGCGCTGGCGCGGGCCAGGCAGATCCTCTGGCTGGTCACTGGCGACGACAAGAGGGAGCCGCTGCAGAGGCTCCTGGCCGGGGACAGGACGATCCCGGCGGGCCGCGTCGAGGCCGCCGCTTCCCTGGTGATGGCCGACCGAGCGGCGGCCTGAGGACCCGATGGGAGCTCAGCCAGCCGGCCCGCGGGGCATCGAGCGGGAGAAGCAGATCGCGGCGGAGGCGGCCGCGGAACTGGTCGAGGACGGCATGATCGTCGGGCTCGGCACCGGTTCGACGGTGGCGTTCCTGCTCCCCGCCCTGGCCCGTCGATCGCTCAACATCGTCTGTGCGGCCACGTCGCCGCGCACCGAGCACGCCGCACGCGAGCTGGGCCTGCGGATCGAGGACGTCGCGAGCATCGACCGTTTCGACATCACCATCGACGGCGCGGACCAGGTCGCCCCGGACGGATGGCTGGTGAAGGGCGGCGGCGGCGCGCACACCCGGGAGAAGATCGTCGCGGGGGCGGCGGAACGGTTTGTCGTCATCGCCGACTCCACCAAGCCGGTCCAGGCCTTGCACAGCCCGATTCCCCTCGAACTGCTCTCCTTCGGGGTGCGCGCCACCATGCGCCGGGTCGCGCCGGCCTCGCTGCGCGACGTCCCGCTCAGTCCCGATGGTGGCGTGATCGCGGACTACCACGGCCCGGTCGATGATCCAGCGGCACTGGCCGTCCGGCTATCGGCGACGCCCGGGGTCATCGAGCACGGCCTGTTCCCGCCGGAGATGGTGGCGACGGTGCTCGTGGGCCGGGGTGAGTCAGTCGACCGGACCGACTTCACACACTCGTCGTCTAGCTCCTGACCTCACCGGATCAAACCACCGGACAAAAGTGGAGGCAACATGGCCCCGGCAATTCGGCTGTTCCTCGCCGACGTCGACGGCACGCTGGTAACCCAGGACAAAATCCTCACCGACCGGGCCATCGCCGCAGTCGCGAAGCTGAGGGAGGCCGGAATCCTCTTCGCCATCACCAGCGGCCGCCCGCCCCGCGGCATGTCGATGCTCGTGGAGCCGCTCCAGCTCACCATGCCGATCGCGGCCTTCAACGGCGGCGTGTATGTCCATCCCGACATGTCCGTGATCGAGCAGCAGGTCATCCCCGACGACGTGACGCCGGCGGTGATCGACCTGCTCGCGGCCCACAACCTGGATGTGTGGATCTACCGGGGGTCGGACTGGTTCCTGCGGGATCCGAAGGCGCCGCACGTGGCCCGCGAGAGCTGGACGGTCAAGTTCGACCCGACGGTGACCGGCAATTTCGCCTCGGTGTCGGACGGAGTGGCCAAGGTCACCGGGGTGAGCGATGACTACGACGCGGTCCAGAAGGGCGTGGACGCGGTGCGCGAGCGCTTCGGCGACCACGTATCGGCGGCCAGGTCTCAGCCGTACTACGGCGATGTCACCAATCCCAATGCCAACAAGGGCGCCGTGGCGCAGTATCTTTCCCGGACCTACCAGATCCCCCCCGGGCAGATCGCAACGATCGGCGACCAGCCCAACGACGTTCTCATGTTTGCCCACTCCGGGCTCAGTATCGCCATGGGTAACGCGAGCCATGAAGTCCAGGCAGCCGCCCGCCGCGTCACCACCTCCAACGAGGACGAGGGATTCGCTAACGCGGTAGAGCGGTTCATCCTGCCCTGATGCCCGTGCACCTAGGGGATGAGCGGCCAGCGGAAGCGGGCGGCCTGGCCCTCGTGGACCGTGACCGCGCCCGCGGGCGTGTGCTCGTCCAGCCAGACGGTGTACTCGGCGGCGGGCAGGCCGGGGTAGACCGCCGCGTAACTGGTGCCCGCGGCGGTCCTGCGCTCCCGCACCAGGGAGTGCGTCCGGCGACCCCCGCTCCAGAAGTCGCCGGACGCACTGATCTCGATCTCGTCACCGCATCGCTCCGGCGGCGTGTCCACGATGAGGGCGCCGACACCTGCACCCAGGTCGAGGACCACGCTGCCGGGACCGGACGGACCGATTCTGTGGTGGTCGGTCATCATGACGGCGTGTCGAAGCCGCTGTACGGGACGCCGAGGTAAGGGAACGTGGCCAGGTAACCGGACGGGACGCTGGCGGCCGTGAGGCCGTCGGTGACCAAGGCGGCGGCCGCGTCCGGCGTGAACTTCTTGTCCACCAGCGGGACGGTCGCGCCCGCGATCGCCCGCAGCTCGACCGTGACCACGTCGTCGGAGACCCGGCGGCCGTTGGGGAACCCGGCGAGGTCACCGCCGATCACCCCGAGCTCGTTAGGCTTCGCGGCCGGCGGGATGGCCGTGTTGAGGCGGAGCATGTCCGCCTGGATGGAACCGGTGTAGTTCTGGAAGCCGGGCACGACGCCAGCCGGGATCCCGGTGAGCAGGATCGCCTCGAGGTCGGCGCGGGAGGTGCCGGCCTTCACTAGCTTGGCCAGATTCGGGAAGACGCCCGGGTACAGCGCGGGCAGCAGCATGGCCAGCTCGGGGTGGGCGTAGCGGCCGGCGAACTGCTTGTCGTCGGACGGCGGCAGCGTGTTCCACAGGTCCTTGCGCCCCAGCGGGATCAGCACCTCGTTGATGAGCGGGTTCCCCAGCCGGGACACCTGATGGAAGGGGCCGCTCCAGACCTGCTGGCCGTCGGCGGCGTCCCACACGCTGACCCGCTGACGGCTCGCCGTCGTCCACACGCCGATCACCGATCCTGGGTCGGTCACCTTCCCGTGCTTGCCGTGCACCAGCTGCGAGACCGGCACCTGGATGGCGATCGAGTGCACGTTCAGCTGGGCGGTGGCGTTGACGCCGGCCGCGGGGCCGGAGAACACGTTCATCCCGTACTGCGCGTGCAGCTGCTCGAAGGGGCGCAGGTCGGCGAGGTCGAAGATCGCGCCGAGGTCCACGTAGAAGCCTTCGGCCCGCTGACCGGCGAAGACCTTGATCCCGCCGGGCAGGCCGTGCACCGCGGCGTTCGCCAGGCTCGCGTAGTTGGGGGTAGACAGCGGGCCGATGTTGCACGGCGGGCAGGCGAGGCCGCTGCCGAGGACCACGCTGTGCCCCTCGCTGATACGGGTGACCGAGTAGAACTGGCGGCTGTTCCAGTTCGCGCTGCCGAGCGACAGGATCGGCCCGGTGTTGTAGAGGAACGTCCCGGGGTCCCGCAGCTCCGTCCGGAACCTGAACTGGAAGGTGACGTCCGGCCGGGCGTCGTCGTTGTTGTCGACGTGGATCTCGTACAGGACCTCGTCGCCGAACGAGTAGAAGTTCGGGCCGCCTGCCGGGCCCTCGAGCGGAATGTAGTTGGCGATGAGCGTGACCGTGTCCGGCTTGTCCGGGCTGACGAACGCGTACACGTCGGTGCTGTCGGCCACCGGGTCCTTGGAAATCTCCGGCGCCTCGCGGTGCGATGACATGCGGTTACCTCACAGAAATCGCTCGGGCCAGCCGGGCGGCCAGCGCGGGGTCGTGAACCTGGGTCCGGCTGGTGCCGGAGAAGATCTCCAGCTCG
>NZ_JBARCR010000648.1:0-9735 GCF_049794275.1 Trebonia sp. | reverse complement strand
GTCTTCACCGTCGGCACGCTGGCCAGCCCCGCCGCGCTGGCCTCGATCGCCGACAGCCGCCGGGACAGCTCGGCGAGCAGGCCGCCCGTCGAGCCTTCCGCCTGCTGCCGCAGCAGCTCGGACTGCTCACGCAGCTGGCGGTTCTTCGTGTACAGGTCCACGAAGACCGCCACCTTGGCGCGCAGCACCCACGGGTCGAACGGCTTGGCGATGTAGTCGACCGCGCCGGCCGCGTAGCCGCGGAACGCGTGGTCCGGCTCCGCGCCCGCGGCCGTGAGGAAGATAATCGGCACGTCGTGCGTGCGGGCGCGGTTCTTGATGTGCGCCGCGGTCTCGAAGCCGTCCATGCCGGGCATCACCACGTCGAGCAGGATCACGGCGAATTCGTCGGACAGCAGCGCCTTCAGCGCCGCCTCGCCGGAGCGGACCTGGATCAGTTCCTGGTTCAGCGAAGAGAGGATGGCCTCGAGCGCGATCAGGTTCTCGGCACGGTCGTCGACGAGCAGAATTCTTGCCTTTTGCGGCACGTCAGCCGCTCCCCTCGGTCCGGGGATAGGTTCGGGGCAGGCCCGCTTGGCGCGGTCGCCGTTCCAGCCAGCCGCGCGTCAGGCCGATGAGATGAGATATATCCACTGGCTTGGTGACGTATTCGGAAGCGCCGGAAGCGATCGACTTCGCCCGGTCACCCTTCATGGCCTTCGCGGTCACCGTGATGATCGGCAGGTCGGCGAACTCGGGACGCCGCCGGATCGCCGCGGTGGTGGCGTACCCGTCTAGTTCCGGCATCATGACATCCATCAATACCAGCGCGATGTCGTCTTCGCGATCCAGGATTTCCATTCCCTGCCGGCCGTTCTCCGCGTACCGGATCTGCGCCCCGTACCGCTCGAACACGCTGGTCAGCGCGAACACGTTCCGCACATCGTCGTCGACGATGAGGATCTTCGCTCCGCTCAGCGGGTCGTGTTCCTGGCGGCTCCCGTCGTCCAGGCCAGCGCCGGCGAGTGTTCCAGGCTGGCTGCCGGAGTCAGCGACCGCGCCGCCCGGGAGCCCGGCAGAAGCCAGAGCGGTTGCTGAGTCGGCCGGGACCGTTCGGGAAACTCCTGATCCCGACAGGGACATGGGGACCGGGGAGCCGGCCACGGTCCCGGCCGCCTGGCGGCCGGTCAGGTAGAAGGTGAACGTGGAGCCGTGCCCGAGCCGGCTGGTGGCGCGGATCTCGCCGCCGAGCAGCCTGGCGATGTCCCTGGAGATCGACAGGCCGAGGCCGGTGCCGCCGTAGCCGCGCGAGGTGGTGCCGTCCGCCTGCTGGAACGCGCCGAATATCAGCTCGAGCTTGGGCTCGGCGATGCCGATGCCCGTGTCGGTGACGGCGAACGCGAGCACCGACGCCTCGTCGCGGAGCGGTCCGGCGAACCTGATGGCCGGGTCGGCCTTGGCGACCCGCAGCGTGACCCCGCCGGCGGAGGTGAACTTCACCGCGTTGGACAGCAGGTTGCGCAGGATCTGCTGGAGCCGCTGCTCGTCGGAGTAGATCAGCGCGGGCACGTCCGGGTTCACCTCGACCTCGAACGTCAGGCCCTTCTGCGCGGCCGTCGGGCGGAACGTCGCGTCCACGTAGTCCAGCAGCGTGTCCAGCGCGATCGCCGCCGGGTGCACCTCCATCTTGCCCGCCTCGACCTTGGACAGGTCGAGGATGTCGTTGATGAGCTGCAGCAGGTCCGCGCCTGCCTCGTGGATGGTCCTGGCGAACTCGATCTGCTTGACCGTCAGGTTTCCGTCCAGGTTCTCCGACAGCAGCTTGGCCAGGACTAGCAGCGAGTTCAGCGGCGTGCGCAGCTCGTGCGACATGTTGGCGAGGAACTCCGACTTGTACTGCGAGGAGATCGCCAGCTGCTGCGCGCGCTCTTCCAGAGTGCGGCGGGCCTGGTCGATCTGGAAGTTCTGCACTTCGATCGCGCGGTTCTGCTTGGCGAGCAGGGCGGCCTTATCCTCGAGTTCCGCGTTGGACCGCCGCAGCTCGGCCTGCTGGCGCTGCAGCTCGTCGGAGCGCTCCTGCAGCTGGGTGGCGAGCCGCTGCGACTCCGTCAGCAGCACCTCGGTGCGGGAGTTCGCCATGATCGCGTTGATCGTGACGCCAATCGTCGGCACGAACCGGTCGAAGAACGTCAGGTGCAGGTCGCTGAACCGGTGCAGCGAGGCGAGCTCGAGCACCCCGAGCACCTGGTCCTCGAAGAGGATAGGCAGCACCACGAGGTGCGTCGGTGCCGACTGGCCGAGTCCGGAGCCGACCGTGACGTAGCCCGGTGGGACGTCTTCGACCAGGATCCGGACCCGGTCGAGGGCGGCCTGCCCGGCCAGCCCCTCGCCCAGGATGAAGCGGGTGGTACCGCTGCGGTGGAAGCCGTACGCGGCGATCCGCTCGAACTCCGGGTCCCCGGCCGCGTCCCCCGCCGGCGCCGACGCCAGGTAGAAAGCCCCGTACTGGGCGGAGACCAGCGGCGTCAGCTCGCTCATGATCAGCCGCGCTACCTCGAGCGGGTCACGGTGCCCCTGCATCAGCGACGACAGCCGGGCGAGGTTGGTGTTCAGCCAGTCCTGCTCGTGGTTCGCCTTGGTCGTCTCCCGCAGGTTGGCGACCATCAGGTTGATGTTGTCCTTGAGCTCGGCAACCTCGCCGCTGGCCTCGACGGTGATCGACTGGGTCAGGTCGCCTTCGGCGACGGCGCTGGCGACGCCGGCGATCGCGCGGACCTGGGTGGTGAGGTTGCTCGCCAGGCCGTTGACGGATTCGGTCAGCCGCTTCCACGTCCCCGACACGCCCTCGACCTCGGCCTGGCCGCCGAGGCGCCCTTCGGTGCCGACCTCGCGGGCGACGCGCGTCACCTCGTCGGCGAAGGCGGACAGCTGGTCGACCATGGTGTTGATGGTGGTCGTCAGCTCGAGGATCTCGCCCAGCGCGGCCACGTCGATCTTCTTGGACAGGTCGCCCTGAGCGACCGCGGTGGTGACCTGAGCGATGTTCCGCACCTGGGTGGTGAGGTTGCCGGCCATCGAGTTGACGTTGTCGGTGAGGTTCTTCCAGATCCCTGACACGCCCTTAACGTCGGCCTGGCCGCCGAGGCGCCCTTCGGCGCCGACCTCGCGGGCGACGCGCGTCACCTCGTCGGCGAAGGCGGACAGCTGGTCGACCATGGTGTTGATCGTGGTCTTCAGCTCGAGGACTTCACCCTGCGCGTCGACGGTGATTTTCTGCGACAGGTCGCCCTGGGCCACGGCCGTGGCGACCTGCGCGATGTTCCGGACCTGGGCCGTCAGGTTGCGGGCCATCCTGTTGACCGAGTCGGTGAGGTCCTCCCACACCCCCGAGACGCCCCTGACGTGCGCCTGGCCGCCGAGGCGGCCCTCGGTGCCGACCTCGCGGGCCACCCGCGTCACCTCGTCGGCGAAGGCGGACAGCTGGTCGACCATCGTGTTCACGGTCTGCTTGAGCTGCAGCATCTCGCCCTGGACGTCGACGGTCACCTTCCTGGTCAGGTCGCCGCGGGCGACCGCGGTGGTGACCATGGCGATGTCCCTGACCTGTTCGGCGCGGCGGGCGACCTCGTCGTTCAGCGCGGACAGCTCGGTGCCGACGGCATCCACGAGCGGCCAGATCTGGCCGAGGACCGAGCCGTCTTCCTCCGCGATACGCGGCTGCTGGCTGAAGTCGCCCTTGCTGAGCGCCAGCAGCGCGGCGCGCAGCGGCTCGAGGTCATGGTCGGAGTAACGTACCTCACCGGTCAGCGAAGGCGGAGTCTCAATCATGTCGTCTCCGGTATTCATCCTTCGGCGTTGTCGTCAGGGAAGCATTTGCATTCCAAGTCTGTCACGCGGATCCCGCTGGCGCCCGAGCCGAGCGCGGCGTCCCTGGCGAGGCAATTCAGCAGGGACCGGTTTACCGGCGGATAACCCGCGGCAGCCATCCGGCCAGCAGCGTGAGCACCGCCGACACGCAGAACGACAGGATCGACGCCGACATCCAGCTGGCCGGGGTGAAGCCGATGGCCTGCCCGAAAGACGTCCACGCCGACGCCCACCAGGACACGTACCCGGGGTTGATGAGCTGGTAGGTGACGAATCCCGCGGCCCACGGGAGCAGCATCAGCCAGCGGGGGCGGGCCGAGGCCGACAGGTCCCAGCGCCGGCGCCCCGCGAAGGCGAAGTAGTCCACGATCAGCACCGCCGACATGGGCACGAACACCGAACCGAGCAGGGTGAGGAAGTTCTCGTAGTCGGCGATGTTGAGCCACAGCGCGCCGGCCGTGGTCAGTGCGGTGATCAGCCCCGCCAGGACGCGCCTGTCCCACAGCGGCCGCAGGTTCTGCACCGACACCGCGGTGGAGTAGACGTCCGCGAATGACTGGTCGAGTTCCCGCGCGGCCAGGATCGCGAACCCGAGCGAGCCGGCCGGCAGCGCGATGAACGCCGCGAAGATGTCGTTGGAGTTCCCGTGCGCGACGGTGACCAGCGCGAGCAGCCCGATGACGTAGCAGAGCACCTGGGTGGTGCTGTAGCCGACGAGTGTGCCAGCGACGGTATCGCGCGTGCTGCGGGAGTGCCGCGTGTAGTCGGCGGCCAGCGGAACGAAGGAGATGGCGACGGCGACCACGGTGTCGGTGGCGGCCCAGTACCCGGACCACGTGCCGTGCGTGAAGGCGGGCAGCGGATGCCGCAGCAGCTGGACGAGCAGGTAGACCATCACCACGAGCACGGCGGCGGTGGCGTACCGGCGCAGCACCCGGATGGCGCCGAGCGGGTGGATGGTCAGCAGCCCGGTCACCGCCCCGGCGATCAGCACGTATCCCCACTTCGGCAGCGCGGGTGCCACCGTATGCGCGGCCGTCGCGATCGTCACCAGCTCGAAGATGCTCCAGCCGAAGAGCTGCACGATGTTGAGCACGGTAGGCAGGTAGGACACCCGCGCCCCGAACAGGCCGCGCAGCAGCACCATGGCCGGCGCGCCCGTTTGCGTGCCAGGTACGCCGGAAAACGCGAGCACCAGGGTGCCGAACAGCGTGCCGACCACGATGGCGGTCAGCGCGGCGGCCAGGGACAGCTCCGGTGTCCCCGCGCCGCCTGGCTGCAGCACGAAGATCGCGCCGGTGAAGCCGAGCAGGCTCACGCCGAGGTTGCCCCACAGGCCGAACTGGTCGGTCAGGCTCAGCGACTGGGGCACCGGCTCGGCGAGCGTGCGCCCAACCTCGGAGCGGCGGTCACCGGGGACGGTGACAAACGCGGGGTTCTCGCTGGTACTGGTGGAATCGGCCGTTGTGGCCACGGCTGCCTCCCTACGCCGGAATTACCCGGACAGGTTCGGACGGTCGGCGGCGCGCGCCTTGCCCCGCCGGTCTCGCCGGCAGGCGGCTAGCCACCCTCTCAGCCCGGTCAGCCCGAGCTCCCGTGCGTATTCAGTTGCCGCTAACCTTACCGCCGACGGCGGCCCCGCCCCAGCCTCTGGCCCGCTCGCGCCGCCGCCGATCCGGCCCCGGACACAACTCACTATCACTCCCACCTTGCATCTACCCATCACTTCCGGTCCCTCCAGTGCCCGATTTGTCCGATTTAAGGGGCGGAAAGTGATGGGAAGATGGCGGCTCCGCGTCTTCGTATCACTTCCCGCCCCTCTCGCGCCCGTTTTGTCCTAATTCAAAGGCCGAAAGTGATACGAAGATGGCTGACAGGGCTGAGGCAGGGCTGGGATGGCCCGCCCTAGCCTTCGGCCGCGTCGGCTGGGGGGCGGCCAGGGCGGCGCATCTGCCTGGCGTGGCCGGGCATCCGGCCGGCGTCGCCAAGGGCGCGGCGGAGCAGGAACTCGATCTGGGCATTGGTGCTGCGCATCTCATCGGCGGCCCACTTGGCGAGGGCGTCGTGGACCGCCGGGTCGAGACGCAGCAATATGCTCTTGCGTTCGGACATCTGGCCCGTCACTGATACAGCGAGCCGGTGTTTACCACCTGCTGGGTCGCCTGCTCGCTGCACAGCACTACGAGCAGGTTCGAGACCATGGCCGCCTTCCGTTCCTCGTCCAGCTCGACGACGCCCTCCTCCTCTAGCCGCTGGAGGGCCATCCGGACCATGCCGACCGCGCCTTCCACGATCTTGTGCCGCGCGCCGACAACGGCGCTCGCCTGCTGCTGGCGCAGCATGGCCTGAGCGATCTCCGGCGCGTAGGACAGCCTGGTCAGCCTGGTCTCGATGACGTGCACGCCGGCTGACCGCACCCGGTCGGTGAGCTCGGACGACAGTCGCTGGGTTATCTCGTCGGCGTTGTCGCGCAGTGAGAGCGCGCCGCTGCCCCGGTTGTCGTACGGGTAGCTGGACGCGATGTGCCGGACGGCGGTCTCCGTCTGGATGGCCACGAAGTCCGGGTAGTCGTCGACTGCGTAAGTGGCGTACGCGGTGTCCTGCACCTGCCAGACGACGACGGCGGCGATCTCGATCGGGTTGCCGTCGGCGTCGTTTACCTTGGCGAGCGACGACTCCAGGTTCCTGATCCTGGTCGAGACCGCTACGCGGTTGGCAAACGGGTTCACCCACTGCAGGCCCTGGTCGCGGACCGTGCCCTGGTACCTGCCGAAGAGCTGAACGACGTGCGCCCGTCCCGGCGCGACGGGGGTAAGGCCGCGGAATACGAGGACCGTGGCGGCGATGAGGACGACGCCTGTCCACACCAGGCCGGTCCTGCCGCCGTCGGTATGGTGGCTGGCCTGCCAGAACGCGACGATCGCGGCGGCTAGCAAGACGACGTCGAGCAGTAGCATCGGTACGCCGGGCAGGTGCCACGCGGGTCGTTCTGGCATTGCCTGGCTGCGGGAGTAAACGCCTTTGCTGTCCGCGATCTGCACCTGGACTGACATGTGCCCACCTCCTGTGGAGCTTGCTCGATACCACGCTATCATAGTGATATCACTTTTCCGCAAGTCCCACGCTATCCAGATTCGGAGGCTCACAACCTCGGCGTAAAGACCTCACCGCGCATGGCGCGCTCGACGAGGGCGACCGCCCGCGCGACGGCGGCGAGCCGGCGTCCCTCGGTGCGATAGGCGGTGAGCACCGCGTCGACCGCGTGCGGCGGCAGTTCCTCGGCGAGTTCGGTGCGCACGGTGCGGTATCCGGCGCGGGCGCCCTCGACGCAGGCCGACGTGTGGTGCCTGGCCATGGCGGCGAGCGCCACGGGATGACGGCGCAGCACCCCGTGCAGCCGGTAATCGGGCGGAACGATCTCGAGCAGCCACGCGACGGCGGTTGCCTCGAAGTCGTCGCTGCCCGGCGGATGCACCCCCGTTGGCCAGCCAGGTGGTAGATACGCGCCCATGGCAAAAGCGTAGCACCAGGTCGAACTGCAATTCGACTAACGTCAATGGTCACGGAAATTGCTGATGTTCGTGGCATTTTGTAATCGCGGGTGCCGACTCCATCAGCCAGCCGCGGCCGAGCCACTCCCGTGTGGCCCGGCCGCGGCGCGGAATACCCGGCGGCGGTCGGTGGTGTTAGCAGGCCGCGCATTCGTCTGCGGCCGCGTCGTCCGCCACGCGGAACGTGCCGTCCACGTAGTCGGGGATCGGCGGCAGTTCGAACACGTTGGCCGCCGCGCCGTTGCGCTGCGCCTTCGTCGCCTTGCGGACTGCCCGCCGCCGGCTCGCCTTCCTTGCGGCCTCGTGCTGCTCGGCCATCCGCTGCCTGGCGACCTCGCTGACCATCAGGTACGAGTACATGCTTTCTCCTCGGTCCCGGGGAACCAGCCTTGGTTTCCCCGTACCTTGAGGTTCGCGCTAAGACCCCCGGCACCGCATCGGGCGATCGCCTTATGTTCGCGGCGCACGGTGCCTTAGCTCGCGGGTTGCCGCCTAAGCCGCCTAAGCCGCAGGCAGGCGGAGCACCATAACAACACTGTCGCGCAATATCGAACCCGCGACTTTCGCCAGAAACCGAAGCGCTCATCGACGAACTGCTACCGTCGTGGCGGTCGTCCGCGGCATGAGGCACTTGCCTGGATAAATGAGGACGGGACAATGAAGGCAGTCACCGGAGCCGTAGCCGGGTTCGCGGTCGGCGTGGCCGCGCTGATCGCGGTCACGGCGTGCTCCTCTTCGCCGTCCGCGAGCATGCTCACGCCCGCGGGCGGGTCGTCGGCGACCGTGGCCAACGGTCAGTCGTCGGCTGGCGGCGTGGTGGGCGTCGCGTACGTCATGCCGCCGTTCGGCGCGAACGTGCACATCGAGATGACGTCCTGGCTGCCGTCCAGCACCGCGCAAGCGCAGGCGGTGATCACGGACAAGGACTACGAGCTCGCCTACCTCTACTCGGAGTACCGGGGCGGGCAGGACCAGAGCTGGGTCAGCTACGTGAGCTCGATGATGCAATCGGCGGTCCAGCAGTCGCTGCGGGCGACGGACGTCACAACCGAGTCGTTCACCGGCACGATCAGCTACTTCGACATGCGGGTCATCCCCGACCCGCTGGTGCACGGGGACCTCGACGTGTCGAGCTGCTTCGACAACGCTGGCTCGTCGAACACGAACCTGTCCACCGGAGCGGTCCTCCCGGACACCAGCCCGGCGGACTCGCACTACGTCCGCATCACGGACGAGCTTCGCGAGGACTCCGCGGGACAGTGGCAGGTCATCTCGAGCCTGCCTGCCGTCTCCTATCCGAGGGCGGAAGAGTGCAGGCCTTCCTGAGATTCCGCGCCGTCCTCGCCCCGGCTTCGCCCGGTCAACGTCCGCGAGATCCAGTCCGTCAACGGCCGACATGAGCGGGGTGTCCCGGCTCATGTGCTGCGAGGCGATAAACTGGAACGGCGCCGCATAGTTCGGATGGCGCAGTCCCCGACGCCGAAGCAGTGAGAACTCACGCATGCCCGTACACCAGACCACCGCGCAGCGCCAGACCAGCGCTGGCGAGCTCGCGACCCGCGACGACCTGCGGAACGTCGCGATCGTCGCGCACGTCGACCACGGCAAGACCACGCTGGTGGACGCGATGCTCTGGCAATCAGGGGCGTTCGGCGCCCACGCGCACGTCGCGGAGCGGGCGCTGGACTCGGGTGACCTGGAGCGGGAAAAGGGCATCACGATCCTCGCCAAGAACACGGCCGTCACCCATGGCGGGCTGACGATCAACATCGTCGACACGCCGGGGCACGCGGATTTCGGCGGCGAGGTGGAGCGCGGCCTGTCGATGGTGGACGGCGTGCTGCTGCTCGTCGACGCGAGCGAGGGACCGCTTCCGCAGACCCGGTTCGTGCTGCGCAAGGCGCTCGAGGCCCGGCTGCCGGTGATCCTCGTCGTGAACAAGGTGGACCGCCCCGACGCCCGCATCGACGAAGTGGTCGACGAGGTCTACGAGCTGTTCCTCGACCTCGACGCCGACGAATCGCAGATCGAGTTTCCGATCATTTATACGAACGCCAAGGCCGGCTGGGCTTCGCTCGATCCGTCGGTTCCCGGAAAGGACCTGGGCCCGCTGGTCGAGTTGCTGATCACCCACATTCCCGCGCCCGAGTACGACCCTCTGCACCCACTCCAGGCACACGTGACGAATCTCGATGCGTCGCCTTATGTGGGGCGGATCGCAATCTGTCGCGTCCGCCACGGCACGATCCGGCGCGGCGAGACCGTCGCCTGGTGTCGCGCGGACGGACAGATCGAACGCGTGAAGGTCTCGGAGCTGTACGTCACCGAGGCGCTCGAC
>NZ_JBARCR010000647.1:0-5505 GCF_049794275.1 Trebonia sp. | reverse complement strand
CCCGCCGCGACCGCGGCCGGGTCCAGCGCGGCCAGCACCGGCACCCCGGCGGCCGCGGCCAGCCGCTTGGACTCGACCTTGTCGCCCATCGCCGCGATGGCCTCGGGGGAAGGGCCGATCCAGGTGAGGCCCGCGTCCACCACGGCTCGCGCGAAGCCGGCGTTCTCCGACAGGAAGCCGTACCCCGGATGGACGGCGTCCGCGCGGGCCCGCAGCGCCGCGTCGACGAGCTTGTCGCCGCGCAGGTAGGTGTCCGTGGCGGTGCTGCCTGGCAGCCGGACCGCGGCGTCCGCTTCCCGCACGTGCGGGGCATCGAGATCGGGATCGGAGCACACGGCCACGGCCGACAGCCCCAGCCGGTGGCAGGTGGCCACGACACGGCGCGCGATCTCGCCGCGGTTGGCGACGAGCACCCGGGTCACGCGGTGATCGGTCATCGGCGCATCACATCCGGAAGACGCCGAAGCCGCCGGAAGCGCGCCCTGCTCCGGGGGAGTTGGCCTCGGGGGCATTAGCGATGACCGACAGGGCCAGGCCCAGGACGGTGCGCGTGTCGCGCGGGTCGATGATGCCGTCGTCGTAGATCCGGCCGGACAGGAACGTGGGCAGTGACTCGGCGTCGATCTGCCGCTCGACCGCCACCCGCATCGCCGCGTCCGCGTCCTCGTCGAACGGGCGCCCGGCCGCTGCGGCGGCAGCGCGGGACACGATCGAGAGCACGCCCGCGAGCTGCTGCCCGCCCATGACCGCCGATCGCGCCGACGGCCAGGCGAACAGGAATCTCGGGTCGAAGGCCCGCCCGCACATGCCGTAGTGCCCGGCGCCGTAGGAGGCGCCCATGAGCACCGACAGGTGCGGGACCGACGAGTTCGCCACCGCGTTGATCATCAGGGCGCCGTGCTTGATGATGCCCCCCTGCTCGTACTCGGTGCCGACCATGTACCCGGTCGTGTTGTGCAAGAAGACCAGCGGCGTGCGGGCGGAGTTCGCGAGCTGGATGAACTGTGCCGCCTTCTGCGACTCGGCGGAGAAGAGCACGCCGCGGGCGTTGGCGAGCACGCCGATCGGATAGCCGTGCAGCCGGGCCCAGCCGGTGACCAGGCTCGTGCCGTACAGCGGCTTGAACTCATCGAAATCGCTGTCATCGACCACCCGGGCGAGCACCTCGCGCGGATCGAACGGCTGCTTCAGGTCGGCCGGCACGATCCCGAGAAGCTCGTCCTCGGCGAACCGCGGCGGCAGCGGAGCGGGATGGGGCACCGCGCCGGCCTTGCGGTGGTTGAGCCGCGCCACGATCCGGCGGCCGAGGCGGACCGCGTCGGTCTCGTCGGTCGCGTAATAATCCGCCAGTCCCGAGACGCGGGCATGCATGTCCGCGCCGCCCAGCGATTCGTCGTCCGCGATCTCACCCGTCGCCATCTTCACGAGCGGGGGCCCGGCGAGGAACACCTTGGCACGCTCGCGGACCATGACGACGTGGTCGCTCATCCCTGGCACGTAGGCGCCGCCGGCGGTGGAGGTGCCGAACACGAGCGCGATCGTGGGGATGCCCGCGGCCGACAGCCGGGTCAGGTCGCGGAAGAGCCGCCCTCCAGGGATGAAGATGTCCTTCTGGCTCGGCAGGTCCGCGCCGCCCGATTCCACCAGCGAGATCAGCGGCAGCCGGTTCTCTCGCGCGATGTCGTTGGCGCGGAAGACCTTCCTGATCGTCCAGGGGTTGCTCGCGCCGCCGCGGACGGTGGGGTCGTTCGCCACGATCACGCACTCGACGCCCTCGATGACGCCGATGCCGGTGACCACGCTGCCGCCCAGCGGGTACTCGGTGCCCCACGCCGCCAGCGGAGACAGCTCGAGGAACGGCGCGTCGCGGTCGAGCAGCAGCTCGATCCGTTCTCGCGGCAGCAGCTTGCCACGGGAGCGGTGACGGGCCACGGCCCTGGCGCCGCCCGCCTCGGGCAGCTTGGCGTATTCGGCGTCGAGCCCGGCGAGCGCCGCCAGCATGGCGTCCCTGTTGGCCGCCGCGTCGGCGGACGCCGGGT
The DNA here is from genome assembly GCF_049794275.1 of Trebonia sp. Classification (NCBI taxonomy): domain Bacteria; kingdom Bacillati; phylum Actinomycetota; class Actinomycetes; order Streptosporangiales; family Treboniaceae; genus Trebonia; species Trebonia sp. Next base: position 3,466 of record NZ_JBARCR010000647.1, on the reverse strand, counting down.
CGAAGGCCGAGCGCAGCACCGTCATAGCAGCGACTCCGGGATGTCCGTGAACCGGGAGCGCAGCTGCTCACCCAGGGCCTTGGCCTGCGGGTCGAACCGCGCGTTGTAGGCGACACCCTCGCCGAGCAGGCCGCGGACGAGCACGTTGACCGCGCGCAGGTTCGGCAGGACGTGCCGTTCCAGGTCCAGGCCGGCGGTCTCGGGCAGCAGCGCGCGCACCCGCTCCACGGTGAGGAAGTGGGCCAGCCACGGCCACGCGCGGTCGTCCTCCACCCAGACGCCGAGGTTCGCGTCGCCGCCCTTGTCCCCGCTGCGCGCGCCCGCCACCCGGCCCAGCGGCACCCGGCGGGAGTCACCACGGGCCCGTTCTGAATCAGGGAACTGCGGCTCAGGCACGGACGCGAGCGCCCGCGCGGCGGGTACCGCGAGCGGCGAGTGGGAGACCTCGATCCGGCTGCCATCCGGCAGGACCGCGACGTGCGGCACCAGGTACGCGGGCACGGGCGCCGACCGGAACACGCCGTACGGCGAGGCGGCACCCGGCGGGGCGGTGAGGTGGAACCCGGGATAGCTCCCCAGGGCCAGGTGCACCGCGCTGTCGGAGAAGCGCCTGCCGACGGCGCCGGCGTCCTTTCCCCGCGCGACGCAGTGCAGCAGCGCGCTCGCCGTCTCCGTCGTCTCGGCGTCCGGATGGTCGGTGCGGGCGAGGGTCCACGTCGTGCCGTCAGGGACCGCGGCGGAAAGCTGCTGCCGCACCAGCTCGGCCTTCGCCTCGATGTCCAGGCCGGTGAGGACGAACGTGACCTCGTTGCGGTAACCGCCGAGCGCGGCGATCCCGACCTTGAGCGTGTCCGGTGGTGGCTCGCCCCGGACGCCGCTGATCCGCACCCGGTCCGCGCCGTCCTGGGTGAGCTGGACCGAATCCAGCCGGAGCACCGCGTCGGGCCCGGCGTAGCGGGCGCCGCCGACCTCGTACAGCAGCTGCGCGGTGACCGTGCCGACGGTCACCGCGCCGCCGGTTCCCGCCGGCTTGGTGATCACGGAGGAGCCGTCGGCGCTGACCTCGGCGACGGGGAACCCCGGGTGGCGCAGGTCGGCGATGGTGGTGAAGAAGGCGTAGTTGCCGCCGGTCGCCTGGGTGCCGCACTCGATGACGTGCCCGGCGGCCATGGCGCCGGCGATCGCGTCAAGGTCGCCATACGACCAGCCGAACCAGGCCGCGGCCGAGCCCACGACGAGAGAGGCGTCGGTGACCCGGCCGGTCACGACGACGTCCGCGCCCGCCCGCAGGCACTCCGCGATCCCGAATGCGCCGAGATAGGCGTTGGCGGCCAGCGGTTCACCCAGGCCCAGCTCGCCGGCCCGGCTCGTCAGGTCATCTCCTTCGACATGCGCCACGCGCACCGGCAGGCCAAGGCGCTCGCTCAGCTCGCGGAGCCGTCCGGCGAGGCCGCCGGGATTGAGCCCGCCGGCGTTGACGACCAGCCGCACTCCGCGCTGCGCCGCCAGCCCGACGCAGTCCTCGAACTGGGCGGCGAACGTCCGGGCATAGCCGAGCGACGGGTCCCTGGCCTTGTCGCGCGCCAGGATCAGCATCGTCAGCTCGGCGAGGTAATCGCCGGTGACGATGTCGACGTCCCCGGCCTCCAGCAGCTCGCGGAAGGCCGCGGGCCGGTCTCCGTAGAACCCGGAGGCGTTCCCGATGCGCACGACCTGCCCGGGCGTCGATCCGGTCATGCCGGTCCCGTCGGTCCCATCGGCCCAGTATGCGGCTAGCCCGGTTCGGCCCGCCAGTAGACGGCCTTCTGCCAGATGGTGGCCACCGCGTCCAGCGCGCGCTCGTCGTCGAACGGGACGTCCTTCTCGCCGCCCTGGCCCAGCCAGATGTAGCAGAAGTGCTCAAGCATGGCCGACAGGGCCGAGGCCGTCATGACCGGATCGACGCCGGGGCAGTAGCCGTGTGCCTGCGCCGCGCGGACTTCGCCGGCGATGCGGCTGATCGCCTCGCCGCGCAGTTCGAGCCACCGGTCCCGGAACCGCCCCTCGACCATGGCCGCCTGGAAGATGCCGATCAGCTCACCGCGCCGCTTGGCGTAGGTGCGCCAGAAGCCGGCGACCGCCTCCCGCAGCGCTTCCGGCCGGGCAAGGCCGGCCTGGAAAGGCAGGGCCGCCAGCGAGGTGGCTTCGGCGTGGAACTCCTCGGCCAGCGCGATGAGCAGGTCCGCCTTCGTGTCGTAGTAGTTGTAGAAGGATGCCGGGGACCGGCCGGCTGCCTCGGCGATGTCGCTGATCTTGGCGTTGAGGTAACCGTCGCGCGCGAACACCAGCCGGGCGGCGTCCTTGAAGGCCTCGTCGGTGGCCCGTCCCTTGCTGGTCGTCGCGGTCACGAGACGCGCCTGTCCCGCCCGGCCCAGTACGGTTCACGCAGCGCCGCGCGCGTCACCTTGCCTGTCGCGTTGCGCGGCAGTTCTGGCACCACGGTGACGCCGGTGGGGCACTTGAACCCGGCGAGCCGTTCGCGGGCCCAGCTCAGCAGTTCGCCAGTGTCGAAGCCCGGCGCGGCGACCACGACCGCGTGCACGGTCTCACCCCACGTGTCGTCGGGAATGCCGATGACGGCGATGTCGGCGACGGCGGGGTGCTGGGCGAGGACCGCTTCGACCTCGGCGGGGAACACGTTCTCCCCGCCGGTGATCACGACGTCGTTGAGCCGGTCGACGATCGTGATGTAGCCGTCGCCGTCGATGATCCCGCCGTCGCCGGTGCGGTAGAAGCCGTCCGGCGTGAGCGTCCGGGCGGTCGCCTCGGGGTTGTTCCAGTAGCCGGGCAACGGCGCCGCCCCGCGCACCTGGATCTCGCTCTGTTCCCCGAGGCGCACTTCCCAGCCGAGCGAAGGACGGCCGGCCGTGGCCAGGCGCCCGCGCGCTGGATCGTGATCCCGCGGCGACAGCGAGCTTATCGGCAGCGGGCCGGTCTCCGTGCTCGCGTAGTTCTGCCGGAACCGGCAGCCCAGGACGGCGACGGCCCGCTCGAGCAGGTCGGGCCGGATCGGCGAGGCACCGTAGACGACCTCGACCAGATCCGGCAGGTCCGGCGGCTCGGCGCGGGAACTCACCTCGCTCGTCACGGCCTGGATCAGCGTCGGAACGAGCTGGGTCAGCTGAATGCGGCGGCCGGATAGCTCGTCGACGAACCCGGCCGGGCTGAAACTGCCCAGGACATGCAGGTGTCCGCCGGTGAACATCGCATAGCAGAGGTTCGCCAGGCCCGCGACGTGGAACAGCGGCAGCGCGCTCAGATGCCGGGCTCCTGGCGCCGCCTCCGGCACCTCGAGGCTCATGAACGCGGCCGCGGTGACGAGCTGGTCATGGGTCAGCGGCACGAGCTTGGGCCGCCCGGTCGTGCCGCTGGTATGCAGCAAGATGGCGGGCTCGGACCCGCGCAGCCGGGCGGCCGGGCGCTGCGG
>NZ_JBARCR010000646.1:0-2410 GCF_049794275.1 Trebonia sp. | reverse complement strand
TTCCGGCGCCCGCGCGGCGCTCAGAGCCGCCCACGCGATGACCGCGGCGGCGGCCGTCACGAGCAGCACGGCGGCGGCCCAGCCGACGCCGAGCACCAGCCAGTCGGCGTCGATCCCCGGGTTCGGTTCTGTGAGGGAGGCCTCGCCGATCGGCATCCAGCCGGAGGCGACGATCGCGCCGCCCACGCCAAGCGTGGCGCCGGCGACCGCGGCCAGCGCTGGCCCGAACGCGACGGACGACGCCGCCTGCCACCGGGTCAGCCCCACGGCTCGCAGCACGAGTAGTTCCGCCATCGCGGCGGAGGCGTACCTGGCCACGCTCTGGCCGACGAGGATCAGGGCGGCGAGCAGCGCCGCAAGCCCGAACGCGAGCAGGCAGGCCGCCTCGTACTCGCTCACCCTCTTGACCGGTCCGCCGAACACCGCGTAGTTGTCCCACACGTCGATGTCCGAGCGTCCCGTCACGCGGGCGAGGCCGGCTCGGAAGGCCGGGATCGCCGCCTCGCCGCCGGCCAGCCGGATCAGCGCGTTGACGTAGATCGGGGGGTTGCTCCCCGGGCCCAGGATGTCGGCGCGGTACCGGGTAAAGAAGGCGTACGTCGGGAGCATCCCGCCGCTGTCCCCTGGGCTGTCGATAAAGAAGGGGGACCTGACCACCCCCACGATGGTCACCTTGACCTGCGGGCCGGCCGGCGGGATCTGGCTCGCGTCGATGCCTGCGGCGGCCTGGGCGGGGGTGGACAGGTGCAGTGTCAGCGTGTCGCCGACCCGCAGGTGATGGGCGGTCATGAAGTGCGGGCTGGCGACCACCTCGTCCACCCGGCTTGGGTTGTACATCCGGCCCGCGAGGACCACCGGCCGCTCGACGGTCTGGCCCACGCCGGCGTTCGCGGGCGGGAAGCCGACGTCTACTCCGTCCATGCCCTCCACCGCGCCCCCGTAGTAGACGGCGAACAGGCCCACCGCGGTGACCCCGGGCAGTGCCGCGACTTTCGACCAGTCGAAGCCGGGCTGGTTCGGCAGCACGGTGACGGTCGCGGGGAGCGTGCGGGCCCACAGCCGGTCGAAGGCCGTGTCGCCGCGCCTGGCGCCGGCTACCGCGGTGAGTACGACGCCGACGGACAGCGCGACGAGGAGCACGAGGACAACCAGCGACCGCCAGCGCCGCCGCAGGTCGAGCCGCAGCCAGGTCAGTGCGATGCCCATGGCCGGGTCACCAGCCCGCGGGACCGCCGCTGAGGCGGCGCAGAAGGATCATGAGCCAAGCTAACCGTCCGGCCGGGGCGCCGGGCAATGGTGGCTGGCCCACTCGGGCGGGGACGCTACCCACACCCTCGCGGCACGGCTGTCATTCGCCGCGCAGGATGCGGCCAGGCTGCAGCCGCGCGGCACGATAGCCGGGCCAGATAGCCAGTAGGTTGGCGGCCAGCAGCGTCACCGGCACGATCAGCGCCAGCGCCCAGACCGAAAGCGGCGGGTAGTACGCCAGCGGGGTGAAGTCCGCGACGACCCGCCAGAGCGCGCGGCCGACCGCCAGGCCGAGCGGAATGCCCAGCGCGAGCCCGATCACGGCGAGCGCGCTTGCCTGCGTGACCACCACCAGCCGGGTCTGCCGGCCGGTCAGCCCGAGGGTGCGCAGCACCGCGAGCTCACGCCGCCGGCGGCGCACCGCCATCGTGAGCGCCTGCCCGACCGCCCCGGCCGCGAGCAGAGCGAGGAACCCGCCGAGCGCGAGCGGCAGCACCGACACGTCCTCGAGCTCCTCCACCGGCAACGACTGCGGGGGCGTGAAGACAACCCCCCGGGCGTGCGTGGCCGAGCGGACCGTGGCGTCCAGCCGGGTCGCCACCCCCGCCACGTCAGCGCCTGGCCGCAGCGCGACCACCGCCGTGTGGAACTTGAACGCGTAGCGCGCGCCGGCGAACAGCCGGTCGTACCCGCCCGGAGTCAGCCAGGCGCCCTGGTCGTAGCTGTTGTGCGACCCGGACGGGACGAAGGCGATGCCGGAGACGGTCATGGTGCGCGCAGCGGCGCCGCCGGCGAGCCGGATCGTGGCGCCAACGACCGCTGCCAGCTCCCTGGCGGTGGTCGGCGCGAGCGCGATCTCGCCAGGGCTGGCGGGCATCCGGCCCGCGGTCAGCACCATGGGAATGCGCTTGCCGCCCACCGGGGCGTAGGTGAAGCTTTCGATCGAGACGCGGCCCGCCTGAGCGCCGGCGATGCGCACGTCGAGGAACCCGGTGACGTCGCGGTCGGCCGCCGCGGCACGGGACGCCGCGCCCGCCGGGGCGAAGTCCTGGCCGTCCTCGCCGTAGAAGGTCTCCAGCTGCCACGTCTGGCCGAACCGCGCCGGGTTGCGGACCGCGTCGGAGATGCCCGCGGAGAATGTCAGCGCGGCCAGCACGCCGAG
>NZ_JBARCR010000645.1:0-4893 GCF_049794275.1 Trebonia sp. | reverse complement strand
GAAATGCCTGGCCGCTATACGCGGCCAGGCAGATTCAAGCCCGGGAGCGCTGCTCGCTCCGGCGAAGCTGCGTGCCGCACGGATCTCGACGGGTTCCGCCTGATCTCACTCAGTCCGGCCAGATCGGCGGACAGGGCCTGGCGGCCGGTGGATAGTGTCCGGGTGGCGGAGGTAATCATCAGGACCTATGAGCGGCGGGATGCCGTCGGCGTGGCCGCAGGCTCGCCGCCGCTGGCCGGGCAGTCGCGGTCACGGGCGGGCTCGGCCTGGTGTTCATCGTGATGACCGCGTTAAGGGTCATCCACGGCGGGTGAGGCACAGCGGCGGGGCGCGCGGCCATGGTGGGACTGGAAGAGCATTCGCGCAGCTGTTTCGGGCCGCGCGGGCCACCCATGGACGTTGGGAGCCGGACAGGCATGAAGAAACGGGGGAGCTCGCGGGCGCCGGCTAACGGGCCCGCGGGGTGACCGTCCAGGTAGGCGATCGCGGGGGCGCGCTGCTGCCGCGCTCGACGACATCCCCGGCACGTGAGCCGCCCGCGTGAACCGAACGGGATGGCTGCAGGAGTGACACCGGCACCGGGCTTGATGATGGGCTGGACGATACAGCACGCGCGGCATGCAGCCGCGATGGTCAAGCAGGACGGGAACCCCGCCGCGCGGGTCTATGAGAGCATCGGGTCGGACTGCTTCCTGGCGCTGGCGCCGGGCTGGCTGAACCTGGGGCTATGGGAGGGACCCGGTTCCGGGAGCGAGGCCGAGGCCGCCTGCCGCCGGATGGTGCGGACGCTCGCGCTAGCTCTGCCTGCCGGGGGAACCATCCTCGATGTGGGCAACGGGCTCGCGACCCAGGACCCGCTGATCGCCGAGGCGATCCGCCCTCGGCGGCTGGTAGCGGTGAACATCACCGAGTGGCAGCTGGCGGCGGGCCGGGACCGGCTGCGGGAGGCCGCGGCCGTGCCGGTGGCCGGCGACGCCGTCCGGCTGCCGATCGCCGACAGCACCATCGACGGGGTGATCAGCGTGGAGGCGGCGTTCCACTTCCGTTCCCGGCAGGCGTTCTTCGACGAGTGCTGCCGGGTACTTCGCCCGGGCGGCGCGCTGAGCATCTCCGACATCGCGATCCGGCGGTGGCCGGTCAGCCCCGGCGAGGTGCTTGCCGGCCTGACGCAGCTGCGGGTGTTCGGGCTGCAGCGGACGATGGCCATGACGCCGGGGCAGATCGCCGCCGCGGCACGCGCGGCCGGCCTAGCCGAGGTGCAGGTGACGACCTGCGGCGATCGGGTGATCGCTCCCGCGCTCCGGCTGACGGCGCAGCGACTGGCAAGCGCGACGGCCGCCCCGGCCGGGCAGCGGGCCGCCGCCCGGCTGCTCCTGCGGCAGGTCGACCTGCTGTGGCGGCGCCGGATCATCGATTACCTGCTGTTGCGCGCCGTCCGGCCGTGACCCGGCCACCCGCGCGGTGATATCGCGCGAGGGCTGCCTGGTGCCGCGAGGCCTTCCAAGCCCGAGCCTGCGCTGAACGCCGCAGCGGCCAGACCACGCGCAAGGCCGCGTTAGGCGCGGTTTCATCAAGCCGTCCGGGTCGCGCCGCGTGTATGAAAATAGTTGTTCTGCGCACGTAGCGTGGTGCTGCCTCGGGATGGCTAGCCGCAGGAAATGTTCGTCGATGAGACCGCAGGAAGGGTCCGATCGCTGCTGTCCGGCACCTTGAGACCTGCTCTGCGCGGGGCCTGGGCAGGCAAACCTCCCAGAACTAGCGGGGTGCGCTGAGGAAGGCCTCGACGTCGGCGGCGAACTCGGCGTGGTGCTGGAACAGGAACCCGTGTGCGGCGTCGGGGTAGATCTTCACCTTGGCCTGCGGGATCAGGCCGGCCAGCAGATAGGAGTAGTGCGGAAGGATCATCGGGTCGCTGTCGCCGTTGGCCACGAAGACCGGGTGCTTGATGGCGGAGACCCGCTGTAGCGCTGCGTGGTCGGGGACGCCCCAGTTGCAGACCGCGTCGTACTGGGCCTGGCGAGTGGCCCAGTTCGTAGCGGTGTCGCGGTCCTGGTTCCGGGCGTACATGCGCTTGAGGGCCGCCTGGCCGGCCTGCCGGCTGGAGTCGGAGCGGGCGAAGAATACGTCGAGGTACTCCTCCGGGCTGGTCTGCGGGGTGCCGACGGCTCCGATCACCTCAGGGGCCCAGCCATGCATGCCGGCTGCGCCTTGCGGCGCCGAGGAGGCCAGCACAACCCGCCGGGCGATCGCTGGCCGGATCAGCGTGACCTCCTGGGCGACGAAGCTGCCGATGGAGAACCCGAGCAGGTCCACCTGGCCCAGCTCCAGGGCGGCGATGAACGCGATCGCTTCCCGCGCCATCTCTCCCATGGTGCTCGCTGTCGTTCCCGTGGAGCCGCCGACGCCCGCGTAGTCGAAGGTGATGACCCGCCGGCCTGCTGCCAGGGCGTCAATCAGTGCGGGATCCCAGCTGTCGAGGTTGCCGCGGAAGTGCTGCAACAAGACCAGCGGCAGGGTGCCGCCGGCCTCGCCACCGGTGTCGCGGTAGGCGTAGTCGATGCCGTCGGCCGCGCTGACGACCTTGTTAGGCAGGCCGGAGTAGGCGCGGTCCTCGGTAGTCGTGGCCATGTGAGTACCTTCCTTGTCGGCCCGCCTGCCGCCGAGTGTTTACGGAGGAGGAGGCAGTCTGACGTGGTCACACTTGTTCGTGGATCCATGTCTCCGCAAGCGTGGTCCAGAGCTCGGTCTGGCCGGCACCGCGGGCCAGGCCCAGGCTGTGCGGCCCGTGGGCGAACACGTGCACGGCGTGCGGGACGCCCCCGGCCGCGAGTGCGGTGGCGAGGCGGTAGGCGTGTTCGGGCGGGACGTAGGGGTCCTCTGCGGTATGCCAGATGAAGAACGGTGGTGAGCCGGGCGTGACCAGCGCGTCCAGCGAGGTCGACCGGCGCAGTTCCGGGCTGGCGCCTTCACCCAGCAAGATCAGCCGAGCCGGGCGGTAGGTCTCGGTTTCCATCGAGGTGATGGCGTAGCCCAGCACTGCGAACTGCACGGCCTGGTCGGGCGTGGCGCCGGGGGTCAGGGCAGCCAGGCCGGCCAGGTGGCCGCCGGCGGAGAAGCCGATGAGCCCGATGCGCTGGGCGCCGTCAGCGCGGCGGCGGGTGATCTCGGCGCGCAGCGCCTCGAGCGGCACCGGGTGGCGGGTGTGGAGAGGGTAGCGGAACACGCTGGCGGGAACGCCGATCTGACCGAGCCAGTCGGCTATGGGCTCGGCCTCGTGGGGGGCGTGCTCGGCGTAGCCGCCGCCGGGCAGGACGATCATGTGGACGCTGCTAGCGCCAGCGGCGGATGCGGTCACTGGCTGGTCCGGTTCTCGGCCTCGGTGACCGAGTCGGTGATGAGGGCGGCGAACTGGTCGGGGATCTCCTCCCAGGCGAAATGGCTGGCGGGCAGGATAGTCAGCCTGCTGCCGGGGATTCGCTGGGCCAGGTACTCGCCGTTGGATACCGGGACTAGAGGGTCGTCGGCGGAGGCGAAGATATGTACGGGCACCTGGATCCCGGGCAGCAGGTCACGCAACACGGGAAGCTGCTCGGGGTAGCTGCGCACATAACGGGTGGACTCGGCGAACCGGCCGTTCTCGTAGCCCGAGACGTAGTCTTCCCAGACCTCGGGCTCCTGGCCATGGGCCGCCGCGGGCTCCACGCTCGCGCCAAGCGTGGCGCGGTCCATGCCACGAAAAACCTCAATCCCCGGAGCGGCGATGATGTCAGCGAGGGTGCCGGTCACCTCGAGCGGGTAGGCCGCGCCGCCGCCGCCGATGACCAGGCTGGTGACCGCGTCAGGGTGGCGTGCGGCTAGGAACAGGGCCGCGCTGGCGCCCACGTCAGGCGCTACGAGGTGCGGCTTGCCCAGGCCGAGCTTGGAAATGAAGTGGCCGAGGAACTCGCCCATGGCGGTGGGGGCGAGGACGTCGGGCCGCCCTTCTGAGTGACCAAACCCCGGCAGGTCGACCGCGACTAGCCGTCCGGTCTGCGTCAGAAACGGCCAGACACGCCGGAACGCGAGCAAGCTTTCTGGCCAGGGGCTGGTGAGCAGGATGACCGGGCCGTGGGCCGTCCCCGAGTCGGCGTAGCGGATCTTCAGACCATCGATCGGCGCGGTTTGCATCTGCATAGTCGCGGTACTCATGAAGGTCGCGCCTTTCAAAGAAAGAGGAAGTCGCTCCGTGCTTGGCTGGACTGGGTACCGTCTGGCGGTTCTATCAGGCCAGTCGCCAGGCTAAATCGGCCACTTACTCGGGCGGTAGGGCACTGGGTGGTGCTGACATCACCACCCAGATGGCCCAACGTAAAATCCATATCATGGCTGTTTCGACCAGCGAGCTTGGCGCGACTCTGCGCGACTGGCGGGAGCGGCTGGACCCAGGGGACTTCGGGGTGGCTGTTTCCTCGGGCCGGAAGGCCCACGGGCTGCGCCGCCAGGAGGTCGCCCAGCTTTCTGGTGTTTCCGTCGACTACCTGATCCAGCTTGAGCAGGGACGAGCCAAGGCGCCCTCATCGCAGGTACTCACCGCGCTGTCCCAGGCCCTCCGGCTGTCGAACGTTGAACGGATCCACCTGTTCTTCCTCGCTGGCCAGTCGCCGCAGGACAGCGCGCGACGACACCAGGCAATTCCGGACAGCCTGCGCCGCATGGTCCAGCAGCTGCCCGGAAACCCGGCGGCCATCTATGACCCGAGCTGGAGTCCGATTATCTGGAACTCGATGTGGGCCACGATCTTCGGTGACCCGAACGAGCGTCCCGAACGCGAGCGGAATAAGGTCTGGCGCTACTTCACCGGTCTGCCCACCCGGGTCCTCCGGTCACCTGAGGAAGAGCGGCTGTTTGAGAAGC
>NZ_JBARCR010000644.1:0-2752 GCF_049794275.1 Trebonia sp. | reverse complement strand
GGCGCGGCCAGCGCCGGGGGCATGTACTGGCTGTCCCTGGTGACCGAGCACAGCAGCTACGCGGGCGGACTGCTCGGCCCTGGCCTGGTGATCGGGGTCGGACTCGGCCTGCTGTTCGTCCCGTTGCCGCTGGTTGCCATGGCCGGCGTCCACGAGGCGGACTCCGGGGCGGCGGCCAGCCTGCTCAACGCCGGGCGTCAGGTAGGCGGCTCTATCGGTCTCGCGGTGCTGGGCACCGTGGCCTGGACGGTGGTCGCCAACAGCGCCCGCGCCGCAGGGACTGCCCAAGGGGCGGCGCATGCGGCGGCATACCAGCACGCGCTGACGGCAGGCTTCGACCGGGCCTTCCTGGTCTCCGCCGCGCTCGCCGCGCTCGTTCTCGTGGTCGCCGTCACCGTGATCCGCGTCCGCCGCGCCGACCTGGCCGGCGGATAGCAGTCAGCGCCGCGCTGGGTGCGGTCCGCTGACCGCGTGGCGGCGATACAGTTCGGCGACACGGAACGCCAGGTCCAGGGACTGGCCGCGGTTGAGCCGGGGATCACACGCCGTCTCGTAGCGGTAGGTCAGGTCGCTCTCGGCAATGTGGTCACCGCCGCCGATGCACTCGGTGACGTCATCGCCGGTGAATTCGATGTGGATGCCGCCGGGATGAGTACCGAGCGCGCGGTGCACCTCGAAGAAGCCGGCGACCTCGTCCAGCACGTCGTCGAAGTACCTGGTCTTCTGGCCACTGGCCGCCTCGACCGTGTTGCCGTGCATCGGGTCGCACACCCAGACCACCAGGGCCCCGCTGGCCGCCACCTTCTCGACCAGCGGGGGCAGCGCCTGCCGGATCCGGCCCGCGCCCATCCGGGTGATCAGGGTGAGCCGGCCGGGCTCGTGCTCGGGGTCGAGGGCCTCGATCAGCTCGAGCACGTCCTGCGCGGTCGCCTCCGGGCCGATCTTGACGGCGACGGGATTCCGGATCTGCCGCGCGAAGTCGACGTGCGCGCCGCCGAGGGCGCGAGTGCGCTCGCCGATCCATAGCAGGTGAGCAGACAGATCGTAAGCACGCCCGCTACGCGCATCCGTCCGGGTCAGTGCGCGTTCATAGTCCAGCAGCAGCGCCTCGTGGCTGGAGTAGAACTCCACCGCGCGGAACTCCCGGGGATCGGCCCCGCACGCGTGCATGAACGCGATCGCCCGGTCGATCTCGTCCGCCAGCTGCTCGTAGCGCTGCCCGGCAGGACTGCCGGTCACGAAGTCCTGGTTCCAGGCGTGCACCCGGCGCAGATCGGCGAACCCGCCGCCGGCGAGGGACCGGCACAGGTTCAGGGTGGCCGACGAGCAGTGATACGCCGTGAGCAGCCGGCCGGGGTCAGGCGTCCTGGCCGCGGCGCTGAACTCGATCCCGTTGACCGCGTCGCCCCGGTAGACCGGAAGCTCCACGCCGTCCCTGACCTCGGTAGCCGCCGACCTCGGCTTGCCGAACTGGCCGGCCATCCGGCCGACCTTCAGCACCGGCACGCTGCCCGCGTAGGTGAGCACGACGGCCATCTGCAGCAGCGTACGGAACTTGCCCCCGATGCTGTCGGCGCCCGTGCCGGCGAACGTTTCCGCGCAGTCGCCGCCCTGCAGCAGGAACGCCTCGCCGCGCGCCACCGCGGCCAGCCGCTCCTTCAGCTGGTCGCACTCCGCGGCGAGCACCAGCGGCGGCAGGCTCTCCAGGCCACGCACTACCGCCTCCAGTCGATCGTGGTCGGGCCACTGCGGCTGCTGAAGCGCGGGTGAAGTCACGCGTTCAGGCTACGCGCAGGGACGTACGGCCCCGCCTGGCTGGCAGGATTTTATAGCTTTTCGTGACGATACGACCACGCTCGTGGCATCATCTGCCGTGGGGGCGCACCGACCGGGAGGGGAACTCCGGAGTGATGCGCAACTGGCAGGCCACGCCTTCCGCCGGACCGGCACCGCCCGCGGGCCAGGACCTGCTGTTCACACCAGGCCCTCGGCTGGGCTGGGTATTCCGGGACCGGCGCGAGCTCGCGGCCCCTTACCTGGAGCCTGAGCCCAGCCCGCACGCCGTCCACGCCCAGGCGGTCGCGCGCATGGCCACCGCTGAGCAAGCGTGGCAGCGAACCTGGAAGTGGGTAGGCAAGCCGAGTATCGGACTGGCGCTGCTGCTGGTGGTCCTCGCCGGATGCGCGCGATCGGTGTCCGGCAACACCAGCCCCGGCCTCACCGCCGTGACGATCGCCACGCTGTGCGGCCCCGGTTTCGCCTGGACCGGCTGGCAGTGGCTGCGCCGCGAGCAGGCCCGCGACGTGACCCCGGAGCAGGAATACCGGCAGGCGATGGCCGGCTGGGACCAGCGCGCGACCGATCATGAGAGCGCTGAGCTGGCCCGGCTGGCGGGCCAGCCGGAGTGGGGCAGCGCGACCATCGCCCCGCGGCGGACCGACGTTTTCGGCGGGACGCTCGCCGGCTGGCAGGCGCTGCTGACCGTGCACGGCGCATCGCTGCTGGCCAGTCGCCCGCTGCTAGCCATCGACCTGACCGGCCAGCACGCGGCCGTCATGCTGACGGCGGCAGCCCAGCGAATGGGGATACCCGCCGCGGTCTACCGGCTGCCGCACGACCTGGGCCGCTGCGGCATGCTCGGCGAGCTTTCTCCCGCGCAGCTCGCCGACGCCATCGCCGAGGCGCTGCACGCGGGGATACCGGGCGGCGCCCGCACCGACCGCACGATCGACACCCGGGTGCTGCAGCAGCT
>NZ_JBARCR010000643.1:0-3750 GCF_049794275.1 Trebonia sp. | reverse complement strand
GCTCAGTGGCACCGGCTGGCTCAGTGGCACCGGGCTCGGTGGCGGCCTGCACAGCGGCCTGCGCGGCGGCGGCCTCCGCGGTGGCAGGCTCGGCGGTGGCAGGCTCGGCCATCGGCTTGCTGGCCGCCCCGTCCGTGCCGCCCACGTCGACCGCGATGATCGGCGTGCCCACGTCGACGGTCTGCCCCTCTTCCACCAGCAGTCCGGTGACGGTACCCGCGTACGGGCTGGGCAGCTCGACGACCGCCTTCGCTGTCTCGATCTCCACGATGACCTGGCCGTCCTCGATCGTGTCGCCCGGCTTGACGTGCCAGGAGACGATGTCGGCCTCGGTCAGGCCCTCCCCGACGTCGGGGAGCTTGAACTCCTTGTTCATGCTGTGCTCTCCGGGTCAGAAGTCGAATGTACGGTCGACGGCGTCCAGGATGCGGTCCAGGTCGGGCAGGTAGTGGTCCTCCATCCGGGCCGGCGGGTACGGGATGGCGAAGCCGCCGACTCGCAGCACCGGCGCCTCCAGCTGGTAGAAGCACCGCTCGGTCACCCGGGCGGCGATCTCGGCGCCGAGCCCCGCGTACACGGGCGCCTCGTGCGTGACCACGCAGCGGCCGGTCCGCGACACGGACGCGGCGATGGTCTCCATGTCCAGCGGCGACAGCGATCGCAGGTCGATCACCTCGATTGACCTGCCGTCTTCGCGGGCGGCGGACGCGGCCTCTGCGCAGGTCCTGACCAGCGGCCCGTAGCTGAGCACGGTCACGTCGTCCCCGGCCACCACGATGCGCGCCTTGTCGAGCGGCAGCGCGTCCTCGAGCGGCGCGGCGGTGTCGACCTCGCCCTTGTCCCAGTACCGCCGCTTCGGCTCGAAGAAGATCACCGGGTCGTCGGAGGCGATGGCCAGCTGGATCATCGCGAAGGCGTCCGCTGCGTCGGCGCAGGCCACTACCCGCAGCCCGGCCGTGTGGGCGAAGAAGACCTCGGGGGACTCGCTGTGATGCTCGACCGCGCCGATGCCGCCGCCGAACGGGATCCGGATCACGACCGGCAGCTTCACCTTGCCTTGCGACCGGTAGTGCATCTTGGCGAGCTGGCTGACGATCTGGTCGGTGGCCGGGTAGACGAAGCCGTCGAACTGGATCTCGCAGACCGGGCGGTAGCCGCGCAGCGCGAGCCCGATCGCGGTGCCGATGATGCCGGATTCGGCGAGCGGGGTATCCATCACCCGGTGCTCGCCGAAGTCTTTCTGCAGCCCGTCGGTGACCCGGAACACGCCGCCGAGCCTGCCGACGTCCTCGCCCATGATCATGGCTTTGGGGTCGTCTTCCAGTGCCCGGCGCAGCCCCTCGTTAATCGCCTTCGAGAGCGTGAGCCTCGTCATCGTGCCGCCTCCTCGAACCCGTCCAGGTACGCCTCGTAGCCGGCGCGATCGGCGTCAAGGATCGCGTTCGCGCCTGTGTACACGTGGTCGAACATCGCCATCGGCGGCGGGTCGGGCAGCTCGCGGCAGGCCGCGCGGAGGCGCGTGCCCAGTTCCGCGGCTTCCGTCTCGATCTGCTCGAAGAAGGCGGCGTTGGCCTGGCCGCTGCGGGCCAGGTACGACCGCACGCGCTCGATCGGGTCCCGCAGTCGCCACGCCTCGAGTTCGCTGGCCAGCCGGTACCTGGTGGGGTCGTCGGTGGTGGTGTGCGCGCCCATCCGGTAGGTGAACGCCTCGATGAGCGTGGGCCCCTGGCCCTCGTGCGCCGCGCGCAGCGCCTGCTTGGTCACGGCGTAGCAGGCCAGCACGTCGTTACCGTCGACCTGGACGCCGGGGAAGCCGAACCCGCGCGACCGCTGATAAAGCGGGACGCGGCTCTGCCGCTCCTGCGGCGCGGAGATCGCGTACTGGTTGTTCTGGCAGAAGAACACCACGGGGGTGTTGTAGACGGACGCCCAGGCGAAGGCCTCGCTCACGTCGCCCTGGCTGGTCGCGCCGTCGCCGAAGTAAACGATCACCGCCTCGTCCTCGGCGGTGTCGCGCTGGATGCCCATCGCGTACCCGGTCGCGTGCAGCGTCTGGTCGCCGATCACGATCGTGTACAGGTGGAACTTGTGCTCCTCCGGATCCCAGGCGCCACCGTTGACGCCGCGGAACAGCTCCAGCAGTCGCACCGGGTCCAGGCCCCGGCACCACGCGACGCCGTGCTCGCGGTAGGAAGGGAACGCCATGTCGTTGGGCGACAAGGCCCGGCCCGACCCGACCTGGGCCGCTTCCTGGCCGAGCAGGGACGCCCAGAGGCCCAGTTCTCCCTGGCGCTGCAGCGCGATGGCCTCGGTGTCGATTCGCCGGACAAGCACCATGTCCCGGTACATGCCTTTGAGATCTGCGTCGTCGGGGAACGGGTACTCGGGGTGTTCGATCCGCTCGCCTTCGGGGGTCAGTAGCTGGATAAGCTCACTGTCTTGCGGCGCGACTGTGGTCGCACCGCCGGTTTCGACGGTCACGTGCCACTCCTTTCGGGGAGGCCTGGCGCTGGGATCGCCAACGCCGCCTCATGACCTGACGATATATGCCCTGTTTGCCCTGGGAGGATACGTGGCCCGTGTGATCGTCGACGTAATGCTCAAGCCCGAGATTCACGACCCGCAGGGCGAGGCGGTGCTCAGCGCGAGCCACCGCCTGGGCTTCGGCGGCGTGACCGCGGTTCGCCAGGGAAAACGGTTCGAGCTCGAGATCGACGGTCCGGCGGACAGCGCCGCGCTCGCCGCGATCGAGGAGCTCGCCCGCGAGCTGCTGGCCAACCCGGTGATCGAAGAGTTCACTGTCAGCCCAGGGTAGGCTTCGCGACGTGCGGATAGGTGTTGTGACGTTTCCTGGATCGCTCGACGACACCGATGCGGCCCGCGCGGTGCGGTACGCCGGAGCGGAGCCGGTGCCGCTGTGGCACGCCGACCGTGACCTGCGCGGCGTGGACGCGGTCATCCTTCCCGGCGGCTTCTCCTACGGCGACTACCTGCGCTGCGGCGCGATCGCCCGGTTCTCGCCGGTGATGGCGGAGCTGGTCCCCGCGGCGCGGTCGGGCCTGCCAGTGCTCGGCATCTGCAACGGCTTCCAGATCCTGTGCGAGGCGCACCTGCTGCCTGGCGCGCTCACCAGGAACGCCGGGCTGCGGTTCATCACCCGCGACGTGCGGCTGACGGTGGCGAACACGGACACCGCGTGGACCAGCGGCTACGCGCCAGGGCAGCAGCTCCTCGTCCCGCTGAAGAGCGGCGAAGGCGCCTACGCCGCCGACCCCGCGACACTCGACGAGCTCGACAGGACGGGCCGCGTCGTCGTCCGTTACGCCAGCGCTGCCCCGAACGGCCCTGCTCCAAATGGCAGTGCCCGCGGCATCGCGGGCGTCTGCAACGAGGCGGGCAACGTGGTCGGGCTGATGCCGCACCCCGAGCACGCGATCGACCCGCTCACGGGTCCGTCCGGTGACGGGCTCGGGTTCTTCACCTCGGTCCTTCAGGCCTTCGCGGGAGCGGGCAGGTGAGCGACAAGGACACCGTGGAGGTGGCGGCCGGCACTCCTGAGCAGCCGCAGCCGTTCGCCGAGCTGGGCCTCACCGCCGGCGAGTACGCGAAGATCAAGGACATCCTCGGCCGCCGCCCGACCGCCGCGGAGCTGGCGCTCTACTCGGTCATGTGGAGCGAGCACTGCTCGTACAAGTCCTCCAAGGTGCACCTCAAGCGCCTCGCGCCGAATGAAGAGCAGGCGCGGAAGCT
>NZ_JBARCR010000642.1:0-2502 GCF_049794275.1 Trebonia sp. | reverse complement strand
CGGCGAGGCCGCCCGCCGCCAGCACCGCGCAGGCCGCCGCGACGCCGATGATCCCGGCGCGCGACAACGGAATCGGCCGCTTCCCGCGTGGCCCGGCCCCGGGTGAGGTGTCCGCCTCCGCGTCATGCCTGGCGATAATCTGCCGCACGGGTCGAGATGCTACACAGCAGCAACGGGCGCAACATCGCAAACGCGCACAAGGCCGTGCGTGTCGCCGGCCCGGGGCAGGTCAGTCGGTGCCGGACTCCATCGCGGCGCGGTCGAGCATCTCTTCGGCGTCGGCCTCCCTGTCCCGGGCGGCGATCGCGTCGGCGCCGCCCTCGGGCAGCGCACCGATCAGCCCCGTCGAGGCCGCCTGCGCCGCGCCGATAAACGCCGGATGCGGGGTGCCGATCATGCCGATCGCGACGAACTGCTCGAGCTTCGCCCGCGAGTCGGCGATGTCGAGGTTGCGCATGGTCAGCTGGCCGATCCGGTCGGCGGGCCCGAACGCGGGGGCCTCGGTCCGCTCCATGGACAGCTTGTCCGGGTGGTAGCTGAACGCCGGTCCCGTGGTGCCAAGGACGGAGTAGTCCTCGCCGCGGCGCAGCCGCAGCGTCACCTCGCCGGTGACCGCCGTGCCGACCCAGCGCTGCAGCGACTCGCGCAGCATCAGCGCCTGCGGGTCCAGCCAGCGGCCCTCGTAGAGCAGCCTGCCGAGCCGCCGCCCCTCGTTGTGATAGCTGGCGATCGTGTCCTCGTTGTGGATGGCGTTCACCAGCCGCTCGTACGCCGCGTGCAGCAGCGCCATGCCGGGCGCCTCGTAGATGCCCCGGCTCTTGGCCTCGATGATCCGGTTCTCGATCTGGTCCGACATGCCGAGGCCGTGCCGGCCGCCGATCGCGTTGGCCTCCTGAACGAGGTCCACGGCCGAGCCGAACGGCTTGCCGTTGATCGTCACCGGCCGCCCCTGCTCGAAGCCGATCTCGACGTCCTCGGCGGGTATCTCGACCGCGGGGTCCCAGGACCGCACGCCCATGATCGGCTCGACGATCTCGATGCTCGCGTCGAGGCGCTCGAGCGACTTGGCTTCGTGGGTGGCGCCCCAGATGTTCGCGTCGGTGGAGTACGCCTTCTCCGTACTCGCCCGGTACGGCAGGCCGCGGTCGAGCAGCCACTCGGACATCTCCTTGCGGCCGCCGAGTTCGCTGACGAAGTCGGCGTCCAGCCACGGCTTGTAGATCCGCAGGCTCGGGTTGGCCAGCAGGCCGTACCGGTAGAAGCGCTCGATGTCGTTGCCCTTGAAGGTGGAGCCGTCTCCCCAGATCTGCACGCCGTCCTCGAGCATCGCGCGCACCAGCAGGGTGCCGGTGACCGCCCGCCCGAGCGGGGTGGTGTTGAAGTAGGCGCGGCCGCCGGACCGGATGTGGAACGCGCCGCAGGCCAGCGCGGCGAGACCTTCCTCGACGAGCGCCTCACGGCAGTCGACCAGGCGGGCCAGCTCCGCCCCGTACTCCGCCGCGCGCCCGGGCACCGACTCGATGTCAGGCTCGTCGTACTGGCCGATATCGGCGGTGTAGGTGTACGGCACGGCGCCCTTCTCGCGCATCCACGCGACCGCTACCGAGGTGTCGAGGCCGCCGGAGAAGGCGATCCCGACCCGTTCACCGACAGGGAGAGAGTTCAGCACCTTAGACACACTGAAAGTATATGCATACTACTGCATGATCATGCAACCCGCTAGGGTGAGGTTACGTGATGATCTTCAGGGACGCGCGGCGCGACGAGCTGGCGCGGATCGTGGCGCTGCTGGCAGACGATGAGCTCGGCGCCGGCCGGGAGACCGGAGTCGACGACGCGTACCAGAGCGCGTTCGACGACATCGCCGCCGATCCGCGCAGCCGGCTGATCGTCGCCGATGTCGACGGGCAGGTCGCCGGCACCTTTCAGCTGACCGTGCTGCCGGGGCTGAGCAGGCACGGCATGCGCCGGGCGCAGATCGAGGGCGTCCGGGTCGCGGCGCCGTGGCGGGGCCAGGGGCTGGGCCGGGCGATGCTCGGGTGGGCGATCGAGGCGGCCCGCCAGGACGGCTGCGGCCTTGTCCAGCTGACCTCGGACAAGCGCCGCGCCGACGCCATCAGGTTCTATGAATCCCTCGGCTTCGAGGCCTCCCACGAGGGCCTTAAGCTGCCGCTGTAGCCGGGAGCGTGCCTGGGCCAGGGCTGTGCCCGCTCGAGCTGGGCGGCGAGCGCGAGCAGCGCCCGCTCACCGCCGGGAGCGGCCACGAGCTGCACCGCGCCGGGCAGGCCGGCGCCGGCGGCCGGCACCGATGCCGCAGGAAAACCCGCCAGGTTCCACACCCCGGTCATCGGGGCGAACATCAGCGACATCGCCACGCTGCGCAGCCAGGACCGCTCGCCGTAGCGCCGGGCGGGCGGGCACGGCCGGGCCAGCGTCGGCATCACCAGCACGTCGTGGCGGTCGAAGAACGGGGCCAGGGCCGCCCGCAGCCGGTCCCTGTCC
>NZ_JBARCR010000641.1:0-3224 GCF_049794275.1 Trebonia sp. | reverse complement strand
GCGCGGGGGTCGACACAAGCGGCGCGCAGCAGCCGTTCCGCTTCGGCCGGGGAGCCGGCCCAGCCGGCCAGCGCGGCGCGCAGCGTCTTGCGGCGCTGGCCGAACGCGGCGTCAATGACAGCGAACACCTCTTGCCTGCTCGCCGAGGTTGCCGGAGGATCGCGGCGGGTGAACGCGACCAGCTTCGAGTCCACGTTAGGCACCGGCCAGAACACGCTGCGCGGCACGACGCCCGCCGGGCGCACCGCCGCGAACCAGGCCAGCTTCGCCGACGGCCCGCCGTACACCCGGCTGCCCGGCCCCGCGCACATCCGGTCCGCGACTTCCGCCTGCACCATAACGACGCCCCGCTCGAGCGACGGCAACGCAGCCAGCAGGTGCAGTACCACGGGCACCGCCACGTTGTACGGCAGGTTGGCGGCCAGCACCGTCGGCGCCCACGGCAGTTCCACGCCGGTTCCGCGCTCCCGCCTCCGGCCGGCGGCTCGGCCGTCGGAGTGCCCGCTGGCCTGGCTGCTGCCGATGGCACGGTCGTCCGTGTGGTCGCGCGCGGCGCCAGGCCCGACCACGTGCAGCGCGTCCGCCTGGACGACCAGCAATTGCCCGGCGACGCCCGGGGCGCGGTCCGCTACTGTCCGCGGCAGCTCCGCTGCCAGCGCCGCGTCGATCTCCACCGCGACCAGCCGCGCGTCCGAGCCGGCCGAAGCCTCGAGCAGCGCGAGCGTCAGCGACCCGAGACCAGGCCCGACCTCGAGGACCACATCGCCGTCGCGCGGCGCGGCGAGCGCGGCGATCCGCCGCACGGTGCCCTGCTCGACCACGAAGTTCTGCCCGAGCCGCTTGGTCGGCCGAACCCCGAGCCTGCCCGCTATGCCGCGAATGTCCCCCGCGCCAAGCAGCCGCACTCCCGCGGTCATGGCCGGCCAAGGCGGTCGATGGCCCATCGACCGCCTTCTATGGGGGACGATGGCCCATCGACCGCCTTCGGTGCCCCCGGCCCCGGCCCCGGCCCAACGTGGCCGATGGCCCATCCACTTCGTTCGCCAACGTGCTCGCTGTCACATCGACCACGCTCTTTGGTAGACGATGTCACATCGACCACGTTCGAGGGCGAGGGCAGAAGGGGCATGGCGTTACCAGGCGAAGACGCGGGAGCCGGTCGCCTGGAGCGTCGCGCAGAAGTCCGCCAGGTCGAGGTTCTTCAGCGATGCCAGGAAACGGACCGTGTAGGCGGTCATCGCCGGGGAGTTCGGCTTGCCGCGGTGCGGCACCGGTGTCAGGTACGGCGCGTCCGTCTCCGCCAGGAGAAGCTCAGCCGGCGCGACCAGCGCCGCCTCCCGGAGCGCGTCCGCGTTCTTGAACGTCACGTTGCCCGCGAAGCTCATCACGTACCCGGCTTCGGCGCAGGCCCTGGCCATGTCAGCGTCGCCAGAGAAGCAGTGGAAGATCACGCTGTACGGCCGCCACGGCGCGTACTCCGCCAGGATGGCGAGCACGTCGGAGTGCGCCTCGCGGTCGTGGATCATCAGCGTCTTCCCGGTCCGCCGGGCGATCTCGATGTGCGCGCGGAACCACGCGCGCTGCACGTCACGCGGCGACCAGTCCCGGTAGTAGTCCAGCCCGGTCTCGCCGATCGCGACCACCTTGGGCGACGCGGCCAGCGCCTCGACCGCGGCGAGCACCGTGTCGCGGGCGGCGTCCACCGGAGCGGTCTCGTTCGGGTGGATCGCCACCGCGGCGTAGACCTCCGGGTACTCCGCGGCGCACGCGACCGACCACTGCGACGACGGGATGTCGCACCCGACGTTGACCACCCGCGAGATGCCGGCCGACCGGGCCGCTGCGAGCACCCCGTCGACCGGCAGCCCCATGATGTCCATGTGCGTGTGAGCATCGAACGCGCCAGGGAAAGGCAGGCGGTCCGCTGGAACCACGGGCCCGTTCGGACTACTCATTACCGGCGAGCCGGGCGATTTCCTCGTCAACTACTGACTGGTCCAGCTTGGCGAACAGCGGGACGGGGACGGCCAGCGGTGTGCCAGCCGCGATCGGCCGCGTTGCCCACCGGAAGGACGAGTCGTAGGAGCCGGTGATGACCGGGTACGACGGGCCGCCCTCCTCGTCCACCGTCTCGATCCGCGGCAGGCCCGACCAGGATCCAGTGCCGCCGAGCATTTCGTACACGGCCTGCGACGACCGCGGCAGGAACGGCGTGAGCATCGTCTTCGCGTCGTCCACCGCCTGCAGCGCGACGTGCAGGATCGTCCGCATCCGCGCCGGGTCGGACTCGCGCAGCTTCCACGGCGCCTGCTCGGAGAAGTACTTGTTCGCCTCGGCCACCGCGTGCATCGCCTCGTTGATGGCGAACTTGAACCGCGAGCGCGACAGGTGCTCGCCGACCGAGTCGAACGCCTGCCTGGACGTCTCGAGCAGCGCGTGATCGGCTGCGGTCAGCTCGCCTGGCCCGGGAATCGACCCGATGTTCCGCGCCGCGAACGACACCGCACGGTTGACCAGGTTCCCCCAGGTGGCGACCAGCTCGTCGTTGTTGCGCCTGACGAACTCGCTCCAGGTGAAGTCCGTGTCCTGGTTCTCGGGCCCGGCGACCGCCACGTAGTAGCGCAGCGCGTCCACGTCGTAGCGGTCCAGGAAATCCCGCACGTAGATGACCACCTGGCGGGAGGAAGAGAACTTGCGGCCCTCCATCGTCAGGTATTCGCTGCTCACCACTTCGGTGGGGAGATTCAGTATTCCGAACGGGCCCGGGGTTCCTCCCTTGGATCCCCTCCCCGCGTACCCGAGCAGCATCGCGGGCCAGATCTCCGCGTGGAAGGTGATGTTGTCCTTGCCCATGAAGTAGTAGGACTCGGCGCTCGGGTCGTTCCACCAGGCCCGCCAGGCGTCGGGGTCGCCGGACCTGCGCGCCCACTCGATGGACGCCGACAGGTAGCCGATGACCGCGTCGAACCAGACGTAGATCTTCTTGTCCGGCCGGTCCCGCCAGCCGTCCAGCGGTACGGGCACGCCCCAGTCAAGGTCCCTGGTGATGGCCCGCGGGCGCAGGTCGTCGAGCAGGTTGAGGGAGAACTTGAGCACGTTCGGCCGCCACTGGCCCGACTTGGACTGCAGCCAGGCGCCGAGCACCTCGGTGAACGCGGGCAGGTCGAGGAAGTAGTGCTCCTGCTCCACGAACAGCGGCGTCTCGCCGTTGATCCGCGACCTCG
>NZ_JBARCR010000640.1:0-6638 GCF_049794275.1 Trebonia sp. | reverse complement strand
GTCCGGACCGTTGCGGTGCGGTGCCCGGCGAGCACCCGGTGCATTTCCGCCCGCACCGTCGCCATGATGTCCCGCCCGGTTACCGGGTCGGCGTAGCGGACGCTGGCCGCAGGCTGCCCGGTGGTCTCGATCAGCCGGGACAGGGCCGCGTCGACGGATGGCCAGCGGTAGGCGAGCAGCCTGGAGGACCGGCCGGACGCGGGGTCCTCCACGTCTGCCTGCTCGCCGGCCGGCAGCAGCCCGGCCCCGCTGTAGAGCTGCTCAGATCGTGACGCCAGCGCCGGCTCGTACCCGGTCGGCTCCTCGCTGCCAGGCTCGAAGAAGATGGCGTCGAGGCTCTGCACCAGGGGAAGGTCCAGGCCGTCGAACCAGATCATCGGCTCGGTGCCCGGGTTGTGATGCTCGTGCCAGGTCCAGCTCGGGGTGAGGATCAGGTCGCCAGGGGCCATGTGGAGCGCATCGCCGTTGACCAGTGTCCACACTCCGCTGCCTTCCAGCACGAATCGCAGCGCCGCCGGGGTGTGCCGGTGCGCGGGGGCGAGTTCCCCGGCGCCCAGGAACTGCACCGCGCCCCACAGCGTGTGCGTGGCGAACGGCAGCCCGCCCAGATCCGGGTGGGACAGCGAGAGCACCCGCCGGTCGCCGCCGCGATCGATGCCGACCAGGTCGCCGGACCGCTCCGCGAGATCCCGCAGGGTTTTCCACCGCCAGATGTGTGGCCTGAGCCGGTTCGGTGTCCTGGTCAGCAGGCCGGGCTGGGTCCACAGCGGCTGCAGGTCGGCCGCCGCCAGGTCGGCATACAGGCCGTCTACGTCGGGAGTGTCGTCATGGAATCGCGCAGTGACCATTCAGCTCGCCTCCGTCTGGTCCTGGTAGAGCCAGTCTAGGTCGGTGTAGTCGTCCGGGCCGCGCCGCGCGAGGATCCGGTCGCGCAGCAGCGGGATGACCGGGCCGTCGTCGTGCCAGATCTGTCCCCAGATCCTGGCGGAACGCTGGATCAGCGCGGTGCGCGGGATGCGTTCGGCCTGGTAGGAGGCGAAGGCCTTCGTGGGGTCGCCGTCGTACCGGGTGAACTGGCGGGCCAGGCAGCCGGCGTCCTCGATGGCCTGGCAGGCGCCCTGCGCGAGGTACTGCACCATCGGGTGCGCGGCGTCGCCGAGCAGGGTGATCCGGCCGGTGGTCCAGTTGTCCAGGGGCTCCCGGTCGTACATCACCCACCGGCGGTCGCGGCTGATCAGCGCCACCCCGGCGCGCACCGGATCGCAACAGGGGGCGAAAGCCTGGTCGAGCTCGGCTGGGGTGCCCCAACGGTCAGTCAGCTCGGCCTCACGGGAGTAGCTCCGGCTGCCGAAGACGGCGACCTGGTTGACCAGCTCGCCGCGCCGGATCGGGTACTGCACCAGGTGCTTGCCGGGCCCGATCCAGATGATCTCGTCGTCCGGCCCGGCGGGGACGCCGTTCCCGCCCGTCGGCATCGCGTCGTCGCGGGCCGGGAGCGCGCCGCGGTAGGCGACGAACTCCTGGCAGACCGGGCGGTCAGCGGAAATCAGCGTGCGGGCCGTCGACCACAGGCCGTCGGCGCCGACGACCGCGCCGCATTCGTAGCTGGCGCCGTCGGCGAACCGGACCCGTGCGGTGCCGCCGTCGTCGCTGAGTTCAGTGACGTCGCGGCTGGCCTCCAGTGTGATCCGGTCATCTGCCCGGCACGCCTGGTGCAGCACGGTCAGCAGGTCACCGCGGTGCATGACGGTGTACGGATAGCCGTAACGCCGCTCGAACGGCTCGCCGAAGTCCACGGTGGTGAGATGCCGGCCGGTCTCGGCGTGCATGAGCACCAGGTGCCGGAGATGGACGGCCAGCTCGGCCAGCTCCGGGAGCACGCCCAGGCCGTCCAGGATGCGCAGCGCGTTCGGGGCGAGCTGGATGCCCGCGCCGATCTCGCCGAACTCCGGTGACCGCTCAACGATGTGCGCTGTGAAGCCCGCCCGGGCCAGCGCGAGGGCGGCGGCCATGCCGCCGATCCCGCCACCGATGATCAGGATGGGCACGTCCGCAGTCATGTCTTGATCCAGCCGGCGACCAGCGGCGTATCCGTCCCCACCTGGCCGGTCGGCTCGCCGCCCCCCGGTGAGCCCAGCGGCGTGTCCCGGCCGGGCAGTTTCTCGGTGAAGAACGCGGTGTTGTCCGCGGCCCAGACGGGGTCGGGTGAGTCATCGGGAGCGAGGATCGCGTCGACCGGGCACTCGGGCAGGCACGCTCCGCAGTCGATGCACTCGTCTGGATTGATGTAGCGCTTGCGCAGGCCCTCGTAGATGCAGTCAACGGGGCAGGACTGGACGCACGAGCCGTCCAGCTCGTCGATGCAGTGCTCGTTGATGACATACGCCATCGCGGTCAGCTCCAGATGGGCGCGCCACCGACCGAGTCCTCGCCGGCGTCGGAGTAGGCGCGGGCCGCCGCCGGATGGAGCGGGACCGGCGTCCGTGCCATGTCGGCGGGGACGAGGGGGTAGGTGACGGGGGAGTGGTCTTGCGGCAGGTGGGCGTACTGCACTTCCAGCGCTCCCCGGGTCTTCACCATGCACCACGCGGCCAGGTAGGCCACGTCGTCGGGGAGTGCCGGGGTGCAGAGCAGGACGAAGTCGGAGAAGTCCAGCGTCAGCAGGTCCTCGGCCAGGCCGGGCAGGTAGCCGGCTTCCACCGTGGCGGACGGCCAGCCATCGGCGGCGAACGCGGCCAGTACCTGCTCGCCCCATGGCAGGTAGCGCACCGGGCGCTTGGCGGCTATCCGCTGCCAGTGCGGCGTCATGATCGCCTCGTGGATGAGCACGTCCGCCTCGCCGTCGGCGAACCAGCTGATCGGCGGGAACGGCCGCTCGTCGTAGCGGAACGAGAGCCTGCCGGGGTCCACGCCGGCCAGCCGCAGGGCCTTGTGCGCGGCGAGACCGATGAGGTTAACGCCGTCATCGGGGGAGGTCGCCACGGTCACGTTGCCGGCAACCGAGGCAAGGTCCGCGACGGTGCTGACCGGAAGCGCGGCATCGACCGCGACGACGAGGCGGTCCCGCTGCCCTATCACGCCGAGCGCGCACAGGTCGCCGGGTTCGAGCAGGTGCACCGCGGCCGCCGGGGTGACCACGGCGATGTCAGCGGCGCCGGAACGCAGCGCCGCGATCTGGTCGGAGCCGCCGCGACCGGACCAGATCGAGAACTCGGACCCGCGGGGCGACCGGTCGCCTATCTCCTGGGCGAGCCAGCCGCAGATCCGGTGCATGTTCGCCTGGCCCCAGTCACCGCGGAACGCCAAGGTGACCGGCCGGTCCAGGCGCGGCTCGTCAGCCACGGGCGAGCATCTGCGCGAGCTCGGCCGCGCTCAGCGTGAAGTCGATCTCGTTAATGGAGTCGAAAGGGAAACCTACCCGCTCGAACTCTTGTTCCACTGCGGCCGCGCTGTCCGCCTCGTACACCGAGACGATGAAGCCGGTGTCGGTGTTGACGTACAGCTGGCGGAACGTCGCGTAGACGCCTTTGGCGACATCCGGGCCGTATCCGGCGATCTCTTCAGGTGACAGGCCCGGGGCCTGGTGCAGGCTGACGAACAGCGCCATCACATTCTCTCCTTGAACGTGTCACGGTACGGAACAGTGTCCCGTATTTTGCTACGTCGATGGAGGATGTGCAAGGGTCGCATGCGCTACTCTGCTTGCGTGGAGCAGGATCCCGACGGCACCCCGCCCGACCGCCCAGGCTCGCTGATCGGCGCGGTCGACAACGTGCTGCGGCTGCTCCGTCTCTTCGAGGATCACGAGATGATCCGGGTCAACCAGGTGGCCCGGGACATGGGATTGTCCCGGTCGACGGTGCACCGGATGCTGGCGACGCTCAGCCACCACCAGTTCGTGGAGCAGGACGAGCATTCGCGTGCCTACCGGCCGGGACCCGCGCTGGTCGACATCGGCCTGGCGGTCGTGTCGAAGATCGATATTCGCGCCGTCTCGCACACGGCCCTGGTGGACCTGCGCGACCTGACCGGCGAGACCGCCCACCTGGGCGTCATGCGCGGCGACACGAGCGTCCTGTTCCTGGACAGCGTCGAGAGTGACCGGATGGTGCGTACCGGCAGCCGGACCGGCCGGATCCTGCCCGCGCACTCGACGGCCACGGGCAAGGTCCTGCTCGCGGAGCGCACCGACGAGGAGATCGCCGCCCTGTACCCGTCCGGGCTGCTGGAGGCGCCCACGCCCCGGGCGCTGACCAGCGTCGCCGAACTGCTCGAGCAGATCGCCGAGGTCCGCCGCCTGGGCTACGCGGCCAATCACGGGGAGAGCGAGGACGACGTCGCCGCCGTCGCCGCCGCGGTCCGCGACAATCGCGGCCACGTCCGCTGCGCCCTGGTGACGACCGCGCCGCTGTCCCGCGCCGACGAGGCGTGGGTGAAGACCGCCGCCACCGCGACCATGCGGGTCGCGCGTGAGCTCGGCGACCGCGTCGGCTGAGGCTCGCATCCCTTAGCCGCTCCTTAACCGCTGCTGGCCGTAGCGGCTGATCATGAGTTTTTTCCGTAACGTAGGGTCTTGTCTCCTCTGCGCATCATGTCTCACAATGGGGGTCAGTGTTCCGCATGACGCTACATAGTGAGGTGAACGTGGACCTGGAGGACACCCGGCGGATCCCGCCGCCCGACCCCGACCGCGAGCCGCTCAAGGTCAACGTCTACGAGCGGATGGCGAAAGCGGCGGCAGAGCTGATGCCGCTGTTCCCCTACGATTCGGCCGGCGCGATCGTGCCCTGCGGTGCGGTGTTCACCGGGGGACCGGACGCGGAGCACGGGCACTTCTTCCACTGGAACACGGTGAACGAGGTCGTCGTCACCTACGGCGCGAACCAGGCGATGCTGGCCCCGGGGCAGATCTTCGTGACCCAGCAGCTGCACGGAGTGAACTCGTTCCTGCGGAATGAGAAGGACCCGGAAGCGTTCGCCGTCATGGTCATCACCCAGCACCAGTCGACGTCGGGCGACCAGCGGGAAGCGGTACTCGCGCGCTGCAAGAAGTGCAAGGCCGAGCTGGTGCGGCACGACTACGACGCCACCCCGCACGGGCTGCCGGGGTACGACGCGAAGAGCTACGGAGCGGACGAGGACCCGATCCGGCAGTTCGCCACGCTGTACCACTCGCTGAAGTTCGTCGAGCTGCGCAACAGCGAGGAGGGCCGGACCTGCGCCGAGTGCGGGCACGTCAACGACGTGTTCCCCGCCGAGCGGTGGGGATGGGGACGGCAGGTGGCCCAGACCCAGGCGGTCAGCGCCGCGCACCGCACCCTGAAGGAGGCCGCATCATGAACCGCCGCCGGATGCTGCACGCCTTCAAGGCCGAGGTGGGCGAGTACGAGGACGCCGCTGTCTTGCCGGAGGAGACCGACCCGCAGCTCTACCTGTCCAGGAACCGGCACCCGCAGCCGTTCCACCTCATCTGCTCGAAGGACAACGTGCTCAGCCAGCTGTCCGGGGAAGCGGACGTCCACCTGCGCGACAGCTCGGTGAACAGGTTCCGGATGGTCGTCGGCGACCACGTCTACATCCCGGCAGGCACGCCGCACCGGATCGTGCCGGTGACCGAGGGCGTCACGATCCGGTTCCAGCCGCTGGAAGCGGGGCTTCAGGGCGCCGCGTGGTACTGCGACGGATGCGACAGCGAGCTGCGGCGCTATGAATGGGAGCACGACAAGGACACTCCCGCCGTGCAGTATTACGCCGCGGCCTGCGCCCGGTTCTCTACCGATGAAGCGGCGCGGACCTGCGGCAAGTGCGGGACGGTCGCCGCGGCGCTGGACCTCGCCGCGTTCGGCTGGCCTCCGGCCGCCGCCGCATCGTGACCCGAGCCGATGGACGGCTCATCCCTGAGTGTTGTGCATGGCGATGAGCCGCCGGGTCTCCACGGCGTCCCGGCGTTCGAGCGCCGCGACGAGGTCGGCGTGGAGCTGGTAGCGCTCCTCGATGTATCCCGGCAGCGACGTGCCCTCGGCCGGCAGGACAGACAGCGTGTGCCGCTCGATCATCTCCAGCAGCGAACTGTAGAGGGTTCGCAGCAACTGGCTGGGGCTGATCGCGGCGATCTGGGCGTGCAGCTGCCAGTTGGCGTGCACGAAGGCTGCCGGATCCCCGCTGGCGACCGCCGCGGCCATGGGCTCCAGGCAGTCGCGGAGAACGGCGAGGTCGGCAGGGGAGGCGTGCCACAGCGCGTCTTCGATCAGCAGCGGATCCAGCGTGTTCCTGATGCGGATGGCGTCGGCCACAGCGGCCTCGCCGTCGTCCAGTTCGAGCAGGGACTTGCCGAGCCGGGCCGTCGCGGCCCGGTTCGTGACGAACAGCCCGCCACCGGGCCCGGGCCGTACCGTGATCACCTGGCGGGTTTGGAGCAGCCGCAATGCCTCGTTGAACGTACCCACCGAGACGCCGCATCGGGCCCGGACATCCTCCTTCGTGCCGAGGCGGGTGCCGGGCGGCACGGCGGCGGCGAGGCGAGCCACATGATCGGCCGCCTGCTCGGCACGGGAGCGCCCGGCGGGATGCTCCCAGTCGCTGCGCCGGAAAGCCATCTCGGCCGCGCCGATGTCGGCGCGGATCGCCCCGGCATGCTC
>NZ_JBARCR010000639.1:0-2643 GCF_049794275.1 Trebonia sp. | reverse complement strand
TCGCCAGGCTCGCGCGCATGATCACCGGCACGGCGTGCGGCGTGGTACTCGGCGGCGGCGGCCCGCGCGGTTTCGCGCACCTCGGCGTGCTGCACGCCCTCGAGCTGGCCGGCGTGCCCGTGGACGTCGTCGGCGGGACCAGCATCGGCGCGGTGATGGGCGCGCTGTGCGCGCAGGGCCTGCCGCACGCGGAACGGGTCGAGCGGGCGCTGCGCGCCTTCACCCGCAGCGGCCCGCTGATGAGCCCCACGCTGCCGCTGGTCGCCCTGTCGTCGGGGAACCGGGTGGACCGGCTGCTCGCCGAGCACTTCGGGGGCACGTCGATCGAGAACCTGCCGGTGCGGTTCTTCTGCGTCTCGGCGAACCTGACCCGCGCGGAGGAGGTCATCCACGAGCGCGGTGAGCTGTGGCGGGCCATCCGGGCCAGCCTGTCGCTGCCGGGCATCTTCCCGCCGGTCTATTACGACGGGGACCTGCTGGTCGACGGCGGGGCACTCGACAACGTGCCCACCGAACAGATGCGGGCGCGGGTCGGCGGCGGGACCGTGATCGCGGTCGATATCTCCCCCGCCGTCGAGCCGATGATGGTCGCCCCGTTCGGGCCGGGGCTGTCCGGCTGGAAGGTGCTCGCGGACCGGCTCAACCCGCTGAGCCCGCCGCAGCCGGTGCCCAGCGTGCTCGACATCGTGAGCAGGGCCACCGGGCTGTCGGGCACCAGGCACCAGCGGGTGACGCTGGGCGGCGAGCACGTGGACCTGCTGCTGCACCCGCCGGTCCCGGCGATCGGCGCGTACGACTTCAAGGCCGGTGCCGCGCTGATCGAGACCGGCTACCGGCACGCGGCCGAGGCGCTGGCGGACTCCGGTATCCCCGGCCGTTTCCGCTGAGGTTCCGCTGCGAAGTTCTTTTGTCCGGAACGGGCCCGCTACTTCGCCGCGTCCCGCAATGACTCGAGACTGCGCCGCACGTCCTCGTCGGTGGTGGACCAGTTGGACACCGAGATGCGCAGCACGGACTTGCCGCGCCAGCGGGAGCCAGACATCCACGCGGTGCCGTCGGCGAGCAGCCGGCGGGTGACCTCCTGGGTCCGCTCGTCGCTGCCGAAGCTGGCGCACACCTGGGAGAACACGACGTCGTTCTCGACGGTAGCGCCGTCGATCCCGGCGATGCCCGCGGCGAAGCTCGCGGCGTGCCGGCAGTAGCCGTCGACGAGGGCCGCCAGGCCGGAGCGGCCGAGGGCGCGCATGACCGCCCACACGGGGACGCCGCGGGCGCGGCGGGAGACTTCGGGGACGAACTCGAACGGGTCGCCCGCCGCGTCCCTGATCAGGTACTCCCCGTGCATGCCCATGGCGGCGCGCAGCGCGGCACTGTCCCGGACGATGGCGATGCCGCAGTCGTAGGGGACGTTCAGGGTCTTGTGCGCGTCGGTGGTCCACGAATCGGCTGCCTCGTAGCCGGCGACGAGGTGCCTGGTCCGCGGGGACGCCGCCGCGAACAGGCCGAACGCGCCGTCGATATGCACCCAGGCGCCGTGCCGGTGCGCGGCCTCGATCGCGGGACCGAAGGGGTCGAACGCGCCGGAATGGACGTTGCCCGCTTGCACGACCACGATCGCCGGGCCTGACGGGGTCTCCGGCCCGGCGGCCAGCGCCGCTTCGAGTGCGCCGGGGTCGATGCGGCCCTGGTCGTCGGCGGCTACGACTTCGGGCGCGCCGAGGCCGAGGTAGCGCAGCGCCAGGTCGACGGTGTCGTGCCGTTCCGCGCCGACGAGCACCCGGACCCGCGGCGCCCCGGTCAGCCCGTCGGCGGCGACCTGCCAGCCTGCCTTGTGCAGTACCGCGTCCCGCGCGGCGGCCAGGCAGGTGAAGTTGGACATCGTCGCGCCGGTGACGAAGCCGACCCCGCTGGCGGCGGGCAGCCCGAGGACGTCAAGCAGCCAGCCTTTCGCCACGTTCTCGACTGCGGCCAGCGCGGGTGTCGGCAGGAGCAGGCCCGCGTTCTGGTCCCAGGCGCTGACCAGCCAGTCGGCGGCCAGGGCCGCCGGGTGCGTGCCGCCGATGACGAACCCGTAGAACCGGCCCGACGGCATCGCGGTGAGGCCGGGCTCGCAGGCACTGGCGAGGAGGTCGATGACCCGCGGCGCGTCCGCCGGGCCGTCCGGCAGGGCGGTGCCGAGCGCGGCCGTGACCTCGGCTACCGACGCGCGCGGCGGGACGGGCCGGGTAGCGAGGCTGTCGAGCCACTGCGTCGCGTAGCCCGCCGCGCGGGCGAGCGCGATGTCACGATCTGGCATGGTCCCAAGTATGCGCGGCCTGCGGTTCCCCGGTGGCTGCAGGACGGCCCCTGGCGGCACCGACCGCCAGCAGCCCGGTGAGGACTGCCGCCGCCACGGCGAGTACCGCGAAGGTCCCGGGCTTGCCGAACACCTCGTTCAGCCCGTCCATCGCGTACGGCGCGCAGAAGCCGAGGTAGGCCAGCACGTAGTAGCAGGAGAGCACGGCGCCGCGGTCGGTGGCGTCGCTGAGCTGTTCGGCCTGGTGCAGGCCGCAGACGAGGCAGAGCCCGTAGGCGAGACCGAGGAGCACCGCGCCGAGCCCGGCGAGCACCCGGTCAGGGCCGGCGACCGCGACGGCGCTGACC
>NZ_JBARCR010000638.1:0-8107 GCF_049794275.1 Trebonia sp. | reverse complement strand
GGCCGCCACTGGGCGCGGCATGAGGGGCCGTTCGGCCCCACGGGCCCCATGAGCGGACCAGCCGACGCGCTGCGCCGCGGGATGTTCGACCGATCGTTCGGCCGAGGCCCGAGGGCGCGCAAGGGCGATGTCCGCGCGGCCATCCTCGACCTGCTCGACGAGGGCGGCCAGTGGAACGGCTACCAGCTCATCCAGGAGATCGGCGCGCGCACCCAGGGCGTCTGGCGGCCGAGCGCGGGGTCGGTGTACCCGGCGCTGCAGCAGCTTGAGGACGAGGGGCTGATCAGCCCCGAGGGTGAGGGCCGCCGCCGGATGTACTCCCTGACCGACGAGGGCCGGGCGTACGCCGAGGCGCACGCCGACGAGCTCCGCGCGTCCTGGGACTCCGCCGCCGGCATGACCGATGACACGGCGATCGAGCTTGGCGACATGATTCGCCAGGTGATGATGGCCGTGATGGAGGTGCGGCGCGCGGGCTCGCCGGGCCAGCTCGCCGCGGCCCGTCGCGTGCTGACCGAGACCAGGCGGTCGATGTACCGCATCCTGGCCGAGGACGAGACGGACGAGCCAGCGGCCGACACGGCCGCGGAAGACGCCACGGACAGCGACGCCCCGGAGGGCGCCGAATGACTGAACCCGTCATCCTGGTCAGCGACCTGGTGAAGCGGTACGGCGAGGTGGAGGCGGTGCGCGGCATCGGGTTCGAGGTGCAGCCGGGGGAAACCTTCGGCTTCCTCGGCCCGAACGGCGCCGGCAAGTCCACCACGATCAAGATCCTGTGTACCCTCGCGGACCCCACGTCGGGGACCGCGAGGGTCGCGGGTTACGACGTGCGGAAGCAGCGCGATACGGTCAGAAGGAACATCGGGCTGGTGTTCCAGGACACCACGCTGGACAACTACCTGACCGGCGAGCAGAACCTTCGCTTCCATGCCGACCTGTACGGCGTGCCCAAGGCCCAGCTCGCGCCCCGGATGCGCCAGGTCCTTGAGATGGTGAACCTGTGGGATCGCCGCACCGCCGAGGTCGCCACCTATTCGGGCGGCATGAAGCGCCGGCTGGAAATCGCCCGCGGCCTGCTGCACGCGCCGCGCGTGCTGTTCCTTGATGAGCCCACCGTGGGCCTGGACCCGCAGACCCGGTCCAGCATCTGGGAGTACATCAACGACCTGAAGAAGCGTGAGGACATCACGATCTTCCTCACCACGCACTACATGGACGAGGCGGAGAACTGCGACCGCATCGCCATCATCGACCACGGCCAGATCGTGGCGATCGACACCCCGGAGAACCTGAAGGCCAGCATCGGCAAGGACCGGGTGCAGATCGCCGTCAACGACGACCAGACGGCCATCGCCGAGCTCAAGGACCGCTTCGGCCTCGACGCGGCGATCAGCGAGGGCATGGTGACGTTTAACGTAGAGAACGGGGAGCAGTTCGTTCCGCGGCTGTTCGGCGAGCTGACCGCGCAGATCAGGTCCGTGAGCGTCGCTCGTCCCACGCTGGACGACGTTTTCATGTCCTACACCGGCAAGACGATCAGGGACGCGGAGGCGACGGCCGGCGACCGGAACCGCGCCCACATCATGGCGTTCCGCAGGGGGAGGTAACCAGCGATGGCGATAGGAGTAACCGAGCAGCAGCAGCCCGGCCACCCCGGCCAGCAGGTCACTGACGCGATCCGCGTCTCGGTCCCTGACCGGGGCCTGCGGCAGGACCTGCGGGCGGTCAACATCGTCTGGCGCCGCGAGCTGATCAGATTCAAGAGCGACCGGCTGCGCGCGGTCACCTCGCTGGTGCAGCCGGTGCTGTTCCTGTTCGTCCTCGGCACCGGGCTGTCCTCGCTGGCCAGTCACGGCCTGCCGCAGGGAGTCGACTTCCGTACCTTCATCTACCCGGGCGTGCTGGCGATGTCAGTGCTGTTCACCGCCATTTTCTCGGCGGCGTCCATCGTCTGGGACCGGGAGTTCGGGTTCTTGCGCGAGATGCTCGTGGCGCCGGTGAGCAGGTCCGCGATCGTCATCGGGAAATGCCTCGGCGGCGCGACAGTAGCCACCTTCCAGGGAATCGTGATTCTCGCGCTCGCTGGACTGGCGCATGTACCCTACGATCCTGTTCTGTTCCTCATCATCATCGGTGAACTGCTGTTGCTGTCGTTCACCCTGACCGCCTTCGGGGTGATGATGGCGGCCCGCATTAAGCAGATTCAGGCGTTCATGGCGCTCACCCAGATGCTCGTGATGCCGCTGTTCTTCCTGTCCGGTGCGCTTTACCCGCTCCGCGGGCTGCCCGGCTGGCTGACCGTGCTCACCCGGCTCGACCCGCTCACCTACATTGTGTATCCGATGCGATACGCGGTGTTCTCGCACCTCGCCCTTCCCCCGCAGGCGACCGAGCTGCTCAGCCCTTCGCTCACCTGGTTCGGCTGGACCGTCCCCGTGGGACTGTCGCTGGGAATGGTGGCGCTGATGGGCGCGGCGTTGCTCACCATAGCGATCCTGGAGTTCCAGAAGACCGAGTGAGCCGTCCGTTACAGAACAAAAAAGGGCCACGCAGGGTGGCTACGGGGGCAAACCACCCTGCGTGGCATTCATCGGCGCTCCGACGGGGGCCCGGAACGCCGGCGTGGGTGCCCCGACGGGGGACCAGAGCACCACTAAAGATCGTACACCTAAAGTCCCCCAATGTTGTCAAGATCTAAATGCTACCTAATGCCGGCGCATTTCCTTGACGGCTACTGCTGCCCGGAACTTCCGTTGCCTTCTTCAGAAGATCCTGAAGATTCCCTCCTGGCCGGAAGATTCGTGCGGTACTCCATGAAACCGCGGACGTTGTCCGGCTCACGTCCGCCGTTGGCGAAGACCACCGCGATATACGGAATGATGATCGCGCCGACCGCGGGTATGGCGGCCAGCCATCCCAGGTGGTTGACGAACATGAGGAGCGCGGCGATGAAGCAGACCAGCCGGATGCCCATCATGAGCAAGTAGCGGTTCTGCCGGTACCTGATGTCCTCGGACATCGGCCGCCGCGCCTGGGTCACCAAGTGCACCTGCTGGCGCTGTCCGGCGTGCCCTATCCTCACCCCCCCACGGTATCCCTACGTGGGCGAACCGGCCACTTCAGGTCAGCTCGCCTGGCTGACCGACGACATGTTGAACGCCTCGATCCGCAGCGGCGGCATCGCGGTCCTGGTGAAGTAGTCGCCCCACTCGCGCGGCAGCGTCGCCTCGGTCGCCCCCGCCTCGGCCAGCCGGGACAGCATGCCCACCGGCGACTCGTTGAACCTGAAGTTGTTCACCGTGCCGACGACCTCGCCCTCCTCTACCAGGTAGACGCCGTCCCGCGTCAGCCCGGTGAGCAGCAGCGTCTGCGGGTCCACCTCGCGGATGTACCACAGGCAGGTGAGCAGCAGCCCGCGTTTCGTCGACGCGATCATCGACTCAAGGGAGGCGCCGGACTCCGCCGACATGATCAGGTTGTCCACGGCGGGCGTGGCCGGCAGTCCTGCCTGGGCTGCCGAATGCCTGCTGGAGTGCAGCGCGTTCAGCGTGCCCGCGGAGATCCACGATGTCAGCCCCGCGGGCAGCCCGTTGTCGAACACGGACTGGTCCCGCCCTGACGAGTGGGCGACCACGAACGGCGCGCACTCCAGCCCCGGGTACCCGGGGTCGGAGAACAGGTCGACGGGCAGCGCGGCGAGCCGCTCCCCGACTCGCGTGCCGCCCCCCGGCTTGGAGAAGACGGTCCGTCCCTCACCGGCGTCCCTGGCACCTGCCGACCAGTACAGGTAGACCATGAGGTCGGCCACCGCGGTCGGCGGCAGCAGCGTCTCGTACCGCCCGGCGGGCAGCTCGACCCGCCGCGCCTGCCACGACAGCCGTTCCGCGAGCCCGGCGTCCAGCGTCGCGACGTCCACGTCGGTGAAGTCCCTGGTGCCCGCCCCCGCCCACGCCGACCGGGTCAGGTCGGCGGATTTCGCGTTGAGCTCGAGCCGCCCTTCCGGCTGGTCATACCGCAGCCGCACCCCGGCTGAGGTGCCGAGGAACGTCGAGGTCAGCCCGTGCTCGGCGAAGCCGTACAGCTTGCGCCCGGCGCCCTCGGCCGCGCGCAGGGTCTCCCCCAGCTCCGCCGCGAAGCCGCGGAACACTCCGAAGTCCGTGGTTGCCGGAGAATCTTCCCATCCTGAACGTCCCCGGCTGTCTCCGGGAACCAGCTCGTTCGCGTCCTCGGCGGGGGACGCCTGCTCGGCGGCCTTCTCCGCTTCCCGCACGACGTCTTCGACCTGGTCGGGGCCGACCCCGGACCTGGAGACGATCCCGACACCCGCGGCGCCTTCGACGCGGCGGTCGATCGAGATCACCGTCAGGCTGCGCGAGGCGGCGACCCCGTTGGTGGTGAGCGTGTTGCCTGCCCAGCGCAGGTTCGCGGTGGAGGTCTCGTCCGCGATCACCACGCAGTCGCCGCCGGGCCTGGCCAGCGCGAGCGCGCGCTCCACGGTGTCTTGCGGCCGGATCTGGCTCATGCTGCCCCTTCCTGCACGGTGTTGAGTATCCGCACCTGGCGGAAGAGCGCGGCCGGGGCGCCGTGGCTGACCGGCGCGACCTGGCCTGGCTGCCCCTTGCCGCAGTTGAACGCGCCGCCGAGCACGTAGGTCTGCGGCCCGCCGACCGCCTCCATCGAGTTCCAGAACTCCGTCGTCGTCGCCTGGTAGGCGGCGTCCCGCAGCTGGCCGTCGAGCCGGCCGTTCCTGATCCGGAAGAACCGCTGGCCGGTGAACTGGAAGTTGTACCGCTGCATGTCGATCGACCAGGACTTGTCGCCGACGATGTAGATGCCGTTGTCCACCCCGGCGATGAGCTCGGCCGTGTTCGGGCCGCCCGCGGCCGGTTCCAGCGACACGTTGGCCATCCGCTGCAGCGGCATGTGACCGGGGGAGTCGGCGAACGCGCAGCCGTTGGAGCGGCCGAAGTCCTTCAGCTGGGCCATCCGCCGGTCCAGCTGGTAGCCGACGAGCACGCCGTCGGAGATCAGGCGCCACGACTGGCCCGCCACGCCCTCGTCGTCGTAGCCGATCGTGGACAGGCCGTGCGCGGCCGTCCGGTCGCCGGTGATGTTCATCACGTCAGACCCGTACTTGAGCGACCCCAGCTTGTCGAGCGTGGCGAAGCTGGTGCCCGCGTAGGCGGCCTCGTAGCCGAGGGCGCGGTCGAGCTCGGTCGCGTGGCCGATGGACTCGTGGATGGTGAGCCATAGGTTGGACGGGTCGATTACCAGGTCGTAGCGGCCCGCCTCGACGCTCGGCGCCGTCAGCTTGGCCGCGAGAAGGTCGGGCAGCTCAGCGAGCTCGGCGTCGAAGTCCCAGCCGGTGCCGGTCAGGTACTCCCAGCCGCGGCCGGCCGGCGGGGCGAGCGTGCGCATGTCGTCGAACCCGGACTCGGTGACGGCGACCGCGGTGAGCTGCGGGTACAGCCGGACCCGCTGCTGGGTGGCCGTAGTGCCGCCGTCGGTGTAGAACTTGTTCTCCTTGACCTGGTACAGGCCCGCGTCGACGTGGCTGACCGCCTCGTGGGCCAGCAATCGCGCCGACCAGTCGGCGAGCAGGTCCACCTTCTCCCGCGGCGACACCGTGAACGGGTCGATCTCGTAGGCCGACACCCAGGTGACGTCGCCGTGGGCGGGCTCGGGAGCGAGCTCGATCCGCTCTGTGTTCATCGCGGCGGCCACCCGCGCGACCTCGACGGCCTGCCGCGCGGCGGTCCGCGCGGCGTCCGCGGTCAGGTCGACGGCGGAGGCGAACCCCCAGGTGCCGTCCACGACCACGCGGACCGCGAGGCCGCTGTCGTCGCCATCGGACAGGCTCTGCAGCCTGCCGTCGGAAAGGGCGATGCGCTGTCCCCTGATCCGTTCGACCCGGAAATCAGCGTGCTGTGCGCCGAGCGCGCGCGCCTGGTCAAGAGCGGCGTCGGCGAGTTCCTTCAGTGGCAGCCCCGCGAACTCGGGGTCGATCTGTCCGTTGTGATCATCCACGCCTCAAGAACCTATCTCACCGGCCTGCCCGGCCGCATCGCGGTATGCCCAGCGTGCCGCAATTTCCGGTATCCGGGCTTATTCCATTCGTCAAGAATTGCATGATCGAATGGTTCTTTTCCTGAGATAAATTGCGCGTCGATAAGTGCGTTAAAACTTCTTTGATCACGCGGGGCTGGCGCGCGGTACCCTCGGCTGGCGGGCCGACCGACGTGAGGAGACCGACATGGGGCGTTCCGTCCTGGTGACCGGCGGCAACCGGGGTATCGGGCTGGCGATCGCGCGGCGGCTGGCCGCCGGCGGGGACAGCGTCACCGTGACGTCCAGGTCAGGCGATCCGGTCGACGGCCTGTCCGTGGCGCGGTGCGATGTGCGGGATGCGGCGTCCGTGGACGCGGCCTTCGCCGCCGTGGAGCAGGAGCAGGGGCCGGTCGAGGTGCTGGTCGCCAACGCGGGCATCACGCAGGACCAGCTGCTGGCACTGCTTAGCGAGGAAGCCTTCACCAGCGTGCTCGACACCAACCTGACCGGGGCCTACCGGGTCGCGAAGCGGGCGGTGCGACCGATGATGCGGATGCGCCGCGGCAGGATGATCTTCATCTCCTCGGTGTCCGGGCTGTCAGGGAACGCGGGGCAGGCCAACTACGCCGCATCGAAGGCCGGGCTGGTCGGTCTCGCCCGGTCGCTGGCGCGCGAGCTCGGCTCGCGCGCGATCACCGCGAACGTGGTGGCGCCGGGTTTCGTGGAGAGTGACATGACCGCGGTGCTGCCCGAGGAGCGCAAGGCGGCCGCCCTCGGCGCGATCCCGCTCGGCCGGTTCGCCACGACGGACGAGGTGGCCGCCGCGGTGGCTTTCCTGGCCGGCCCGGAGGCGGGGTACATCACCGGCGCGGTCATCCCGGTCGACGGCGGCCTCGGCATGGGACACTGAAAGCCACCCCGACTGGGAAGGCGGCACTGATGGGCATCCTCGACGGCAAGCGGATCCTGGTCACCGGCGTGCTTACCGACGCCTCGATCGCCTTTCACGTGGCGCGGGTCGCGCAGGAGCAGGGCGCGACGGTGGTGCTCACGGCGTTCCCCAGGCCGACGCTCGTGGAGCGGATCGCCAAGCGGCTGCCCGCGCCCGCCCCGGTGATCGAGCTCGACGTCACGAACGTGGCCCAGCTCGAGTCGCTGCCCGACCGGCTGCGCGAGCACGTCGACGGGCTCGACGGGGTGGTGCACTCGATCGGCAACGCGCCGCAGTCAGCGCTCGGCGGCAACTTCCTCGCCACGCCGTGGGAGGACGTCGCCAAGGCCATGCACGTGTCCACGTTCTCGCTGAAGTCGCTGGCCATCGCCGTCCTGCCGCTGATGCCCGACGGCGGTTCCGTCGTCGGCCTCGACTTCGACGCCAGCGTGGCCTGGCCAGGCTACGACTGGATGGGCGTCGCCAAGGCCGCCCTCGAGTCCTGCGCCCGCTATCTGGCCCGCGACCTAGGGCCGCAGCGGGTACGGGTGAACCTGGTGGCGGCGGGCCCGCTGAAGACGATGGCAGCGAAGTCCATTCCCGGCTTCGAGAGGTTCGAGGACGTCTGGTCGCAGCGCGCGCCGCTCGGCTGGGACATCGCCAACCCGGAGGCGGCGGCGCGCGCGTGCGTCGCGCTGCTGTCGGACTGGTTCCCGGCCACCACGGGGGAGATCGTGCACGCCGACGGGGGAGTGCACGCGGTCGGCGTCTGACCGGTTTTCTCGCGCCGCTTTTTCTTGCGCTGGGCGCGGCTGGTCCCGATACTCCAGTCATGGCAGGTTCCGCGGCGGAAACCCCGACACAGCCGGACGCGCAGCTGCCCGGCCAGCTGCGCGCCTCCGACGCCGAGCGCGACGCGGTGGTCGCCAGGCTGACGGAGGGGTTCGCCGCCGGCCGCCTCTCGCACGACACGTTCATGTACCGGATGAGCGCGGTGCTCAAAACCCGGCACCGGGCCGACCTGCCGGGCCTGCACGCTGACCTCCCGGCCACGCCTCAGGAACCCGGGCGCCCAGGCAGGGCCGCGGCCCTCCTCGGCCGGCTCCGCGCCGCGTGGCCCCGGCC